>JAADFY010000194.1 GCA_013152625.1 Alphaproteobacteria bacterium | reverse complement strand
CGAACCGCAAAACTCGTCCGGTTCGAACGCACAAGCCGCAACCCGTCGTCGGTTCGCACCGCCACCGCCTTCGTGCTGTCCGAAATGAGCACATCAGGGGCCGGCAATGCCGCAAATGCGACAAACCCCAAAAGGCTTGCCAACGGTCCGGCAAACCGCACAGGGTGCCGCAGGAACGCAAACCAGGCCAGCCCCACAACAACCCCCCCGAGCCAGATGGCAGACATCTCGGGCACCCGGGCCAGATTGCCGGTCAGCGACGATATCCACTCCGCCACCGCCAGAATCAAATCGATGCCAAACCCCATGACGGCAAGAAACGGGGCTTCAAGCGACAGCGGCGCCGCCATGACGGCCAGCAGGCCCGCCGGCAGAACCAGAAACCCCACAACAGGCACCGCCAGCAGGTTGGCCACCAGCCCCAGGGGCGCAAACTGCTGAAAAAAGTAAGCAGCAAACGGCGCCGTGGCGATGCCGGCGATAACGCTGGTCAGGGCCAGGCCGGCCCCATATCGCCACACCCTGGCCCAACCGCCCCTTGGGTGGTCAAACCGGCGTTCCGAAAGGGATTCGTAGCACCCTACCAGCGCAATGACAGCGGCAAACGACAACTGAAACCCCGGCTTGAGCACTTCTGTAGGCGCCAGCAGCATGATCGCGATGCCGGCAAACGCCACATTGCGCAGGGTAAAGGCCTGCCGGCCAAATATGACCGCCCCCAGAATCATCGAAAGCATGATGGTGGAACGAATGGTGGCGATGGACGCCCCCGAAATAGATAAATACGCCACCGCCGTGGCCAGTGCGGCAACAGCGGCCACGGATTTAACTGGCATACGGTCGCCAAACGGGGTTGCAGCGAGCCCGAACCGGACGATGGCAAACACAAAACCGGCCACAATCGAAAGATGCAATCCGGAAATCGCGAGCACATGAGCGAGGCCGGCAACGGCCATTTTCCCCCGATCCGCCTCACTGATCCCCGTGGTATCACCGATAATCAGCGCCCGGGCTACCGCACCGGTATTACCGGGCAACTGACGGTCGATTTTTTCCTTCAAGCTCCCGCGCACCGCCTCCAGAACCTGGAATATTCCCGGCGACGGCCCGTTGACCACCGGCGGGTCCAATGCGCTGGCATAGGCGCCAATCCCGGCAAAATAGTCAAAAAACTGTGGGTCATACCCGCCCGGTGCCACCGGACCGGGCACCTCGAACAGCCGGGCGCGCACGGTTAGTTCGCTGCCAATGGCCACTGGTGGAAAGTCGCGCACCGACAACCGGACCACCCGTACATCTTCAAGCCATCGCGCCGCCTGCCCGGCCTTAAGGGTTAAAAACAGAACCTGCCGATCACCCCGGGTGTCGCGCAGGCCGGTCACGGTACCCGATATTTCAGCAACGCCGGGAAAGCTGATCATCTCCGTGCCGCTCAGCTTTGCATGCAGAACCGGCAACCCGAACCCGGCCAGAAATGCCAGAACCAGCGTAAAAACAGGCCCCGCCACTGGCTGGTTTCGGGCCAGCCAGACACACGCGGTCAGGAATACGACCATTAACGCGGTAATTGTCAGGTCGGGCTCGCCGGGCACCATTCGATAGACAACGACACCGCCGGCCATGGCAAAACCGACCAGAACAATCAGCCTTCGTTGTTCAACAGCCGTTGCCAGCGCGGAACCGAACCAGCGGCCCCACTGGCGCGGTTTGCCCGGTGGTGCCCCCGACCGCCGGAACCTGGCAGACCGGGCCCCCGGATCGGTTGCATTTGAAGTCGCTGACAATTTGCCCGCCCCTTTGCCCCCAATACTTGCGCTGTCTCTATCCTATGGTACACACGGGCCGCCCGTTGGCCAGCCTTGGAAACCTCAACCCCATGTCCACACCTGTTGTTACCCGTTTTGCGCCCTCCCCCAGCGGCTTTTTACACATTGGTGGCGCACGCACGGCGTTGTTCAATTGGGCTTTTGCCCGCCACCACGGCGGGAAAATGCTGCTCCGCATTGAAGATACCGACCGGCAGCGCTCCAGCGAACCGGCGGTGGATGCCATTACCGGGGGCCTCAAATGGCTCGGACTGGATTGGGACGGTGAACCGGTCTCCCAGTTTTCCCGCGCCGGACGCCATGCCGAGATCGCCCGCGAACTTTTGGAAAAAGGCCTCGCTTATGCGTGCTACACCAGCCGCGAGGAGCTCACCGCCATAGCCCGGGCCGAAGGCCGCCCGCCCCGCTATGACGGCGCCTGGCGCGATCGGGACCCCGCAGACGCTCCCCCCGGGGTTGAGCCGGTGATCCGCATCAAGGCACCCGTTACCGGCGAAATCACAATTTCCGACCATGTGCGCGGTCAGGTCAGTTTCGCCGCCGACGCTCTCGACGATTTTGTCATTCTTCGCTCCGACGGTTCGCCCACCTATATGCTGGCCGTTGTCGTCGATGATCATGACATGGCGATCTCCCATATCATTCGCGGCGACGATCATTTTACCAACGCCGCCCGCCAGCGCGTCATTTACGACGCATTGGGCTGGCACATGCCCCAGATTGCTCATGTGCCCCTGATCCTGGGCGCTGACGGCGCCAAATTATCCAAGCGCCACGGGGCGTTGGGTGTTGAGGCCTATCGGGAAATGGGCTACCTGCCCGCCGCGCTGCGAAACTATCTCGCCCGGCTGGGATGGGCCCATGGGGACGACGAGATTTTTTCTGACGGGCAATTTATCGACTGGTTTTCGCTCGAGGGCATCAACCGGTCCGCGGCCCGGTTTGATTTTGCCAAGCTTGCCAGCATCAATGCCCACTATATTCGCGCCTCCAGTCCCGACGAACTGGCCGATGCGATGATCGATACCGCCGCAATGGTCGGGCGCAAGACCGAAGCCACCGGCCTGACAAAAATCCGTGACAGATTGGTAATGGCGGTGCCCGTGTTGCAGCCCCGCGCGAAAACCGTTCTCGAACTGATTGATCTTGCCGGTTTTTTAATCGCCCCTCGCCCGCTCGATCTGGACGAAAAAGCCAAAGCAATCCTTGATGAGAGCACGAGATCACTGGTTGGCCGGACCGTTGTGCCACTAACCGCACTAAGCGACTGGAACGCCGCCAGCATTGAACAGTGTATTCGCGATCTGGCAGAGGCCGAGAACCTGAAACTGGGCAAACTTGCCCAACCCCTGCGGGCGGCACTGACCGGGCGGGCCGTATCACCGGGCATATTTGACGTCATGGTCCTTTTAGGTCGCACCGATTCCCTTGCCCGACTGCAAGAGGTCGCCGACACCGATCCCGCCTGAGGGGTCATTACGGGCTATGGAGTTGCCGAGCGTGGTGAAATCGGCTATTTGAGGCACACAATTTTCACAGAATCTGGCTAGGTCACCTCCGGTGGCCCGGCGCTCACGCGCGGCCTCTGCGGAGGCCGGGGCGTAGCCCCGAATAGCCGTGAACGAAAGCAATTCAGAGCGTAACCATCGTAGCGTGGATCGCTCCATATAGTGCGCGCTCGATATGAGCGGCGTTCGGCGCGTGGATAAAACTTAGTGGCGGAGCATTACATGACTGAAAAAATGGCAAAACTGACCATCGGCGACAAGTCTTTCGAATTTCCGATCATTTCCGGTTCCGTTGGCCCCGACGTTATCGATATAAGGTCCCTATACGCCCAGACCGGCATGTTCACCTACGATCCCGGCTATACCTCGACCGGTTCCACCAGTTCCGCCATCACCTATATTGACGGTGAAAAAGGCGTGCTGCTCTATCGCGGGTACCCCATCGAGCAACTGGCGGAAAAAAGCAATTTTTTAGAGGTCGCCTACTTGCTGCTTAATGGCGAGTTGCCCACCAGGCCCCAGTTTGCCGATTTTGAGAAAACCATCACCCGCCACACCATGCTGCACGAACAGATCGTGAAATTTTACTCCGGGTTCCGCCGGGACGCCCACCCCATGGCCATCACCTGCGGCGCCGTGGGCGCCATGTCGGCCTTTTATCACGACAGCACCGATATCACAGATCCCAGACAGCGCCAGATCGCCTCCCACCGCCTGATTGCAAAAATCCCCACCACCGTTGCCTGGGCCTACAAATATTCCATCGGCCAGCCCTTCGTTTACCCGCGCAACGACCTTGATTTTTCCTCCAATTTCCTGCGCATGTGTTTTGCAGTCCCCGCCGAGAAATTTGAGGTCTCACCCACCGTAGCCCGGGCCATGGACCGGATTTTCGTACTGCATGCCGACCACGAGCAAAACGCCTCCACTTCAACCGTGCGCCTGGCCGGATCCTCCCACGCCAATCCGTTCGCCTGTATTGCCGCCGGGGTTGCCTCCTTGTGGGGCCCCGCTCATGGGGGCGCCAACGAGGCCTCTTTGCGTATGCTGCGCGAAATCGGCACCCCCGACCGCATCGGCGAATACATCAACCGGGCCAAGGACCGCTCCGACCCGTTCCGCCTCATGGGTTTTGGGCACCGAGTTTATAAAAACTTCGATCCCCGGGCCAAGGTCATGCAGGAAACGGCCAAAGAAGTGCTTGGGGAGCTTGGCGTGACCAACAACCCCACCCTGCAGGTGGCCCAGGAGCTTGAGCGCATTGCGCTGCAGGACGAGTATTTTATTGAGAAAAAACTCTACCCCAACGTGGATTTTTACTCCGGGATCATCCTTGACGCCATCGGATTTCCGACCTCGATGTTTACCGCGATTTTCGCCCTGGCCAGAACCGTGGGCTGGGTGTCCCAATGGCGCGAAATGATTGACGATCCCACACAGAAAATCGGCCGGCCCCGCCAGCTTTATGTGGGCGCTGAAGCGCGGCAGTTTGTGGACATCAGCGCCCGCTGATACTGGCCGTCCCGCCCCCCTGAAACGGCAACGCTAGAGCCCTGTTTTGATGGAATCAAAACAGGGCTCTAGGTCTTTGATTTATCGCGTTTCCGAACCGGATAACCGGATCCCGTTCGATGGATAAACGATCCACCGGATCGTTTACTTGGTCCATCTCACTCCTGGAAACGCTCTAGTTTTGAGATTTGCGGTAATTTCGGGCCAGTTCGAGCACCCGAACAGCGGCGCTGATCAGCGGTGCGCCGCGCTCGCCGCGCTCCAGATAGGTTGTCAGTTTGGCAAATCCGTCCCGCTGGGCGGCCCGCGCCGCCGGATCATCGCGCAATTTGACAGCAGCGCCAACGATGGTTTCCACCTCCAGCGAGGTGCCAATCAGTTCCGGCACCAGTGCCCGCCTGGCCAGAATGTTCGGCAGCGCCGTGGCTGGCCGACCCGCCTTGACATAGCGCCGCCCCATGATCGCGTCGGCCACATAAATCACCACCATTGGCACCCCGGCAATGGCCAGCTCCAGGGTGGCGGTACCATTGCAGACAATGGCAAGCGCTC
>JAADFY010000193.1 GCA_013152625.1 Alphaproteobacteria bacterium | reverse complement strand
GCTGGGGCGCCCAGGCGCCGTTCGACCGCATCATTGTCACCGCCGCCGCGCCTGAAAGACCGGTCGATCTTATCGATCAGCTGGTCACCGGCGGGCTTCTGATCGCCCCGATCGAAGTCGGTGGCGGCGACCAGCACCTGGTGCGTTACACCAAAACCGAGACTGCTTTTTCAGAAAAAATGCTTCTGCCGGTGCGCTTTATTCCGCTGCAATCGGGCATAGCCAAGCAGGACTGAGACGTCTTGCAACAGGTTAGAGCATTTCCGTTTTTAACGGAATAACTCTTAGTTTTTTTCGCTCACGGCTATTTCGGTGCTGCGCACCGAGCCTGCACGGGCGCGGCGCACAGGTGCCGGGCAGCGCTTGCTGCCTTACGCGCTTCTGCAAAAAACAGAAACGCTTCAGAATTGCATCATGGGAGCAGGGCGGCTTGGGCATCTGTGGCGTTTACGTTTCGTTACCCCTAACACCAGAGAAAATCAGGAATTGGATATAAATCAAATCCTATCCCATTGGCGCAAGGCTTTGTTTACGCCGTTACGGTTAACTCGTGACCTCAAATGAGGTGGTAAATGAGTACTGTTTTTAGGGTTTTCCCAAAGGTAACGAAGCCGGCGTCCGTGGCGGTAGCCATTATGGGACTTCTGGCGATCAGCGGTTGCAGCACCGATGTGCAACGTTTCGGTCAGACCGGGGCGGCAGCGCCCTCTAACCAGTTGAGAGCGCCCAACTCGGTTGCGTCCGCGCCTTTAGCGCCGCTTCAATCTAATGCAAATCGCGCCGGCGGCATATCCGGCCAGCGTTACGCCGATGCCCGTTCGGGCTCTGGCTCCAGACCGGGCTCAGACGGCATGATCCGGGTAGGCACCGGGGATACGCTATATTCCATATCGCGCGCCAATGGCATCCGGGTCGAGGATCTGGCGGCGGCGAACGGTATCCGGTTCCCCTATCATGTCCGTTTTGGCCAGCGGATCCGGCTGCCCGGTTCAGCGCCGCGAACAATAGCCAACCGGGCGCAAGACCTGCAGGTTGCGGCACGTCCGGTTGCCTACGCGCCGGCACCGACGTCATCGTCCGCCCATGTGGTTCAGCCTAAGGAAACGCTTTACAGCGTGTCCCGCCAATACCGGATCAATGTCAAGGATCTGGCGGCGGCAAACGGCCTGACCCTTGCGAGCGGGCTGCAGATCGGCCAGCGTCTTTCTATACCCAATGGGCCGGTAAGCGCCCAGAGAAGAGCCGCCGTTGGCGGGCCGCTGGTGCCTGCGCTTGCGAAACGGGCAGCACAACCTGCACCGGTGCGTGTCGCGGTGGCCCAACCGACACTGCTGCCGGTGCCAGCCCTGGCCGGGACGCGGGGTGTCAACCAGAATGCCGTCGTCAAGCCGGTGGCAAATTCCAGCGCATTGGCCGAACCGCCAAGCCGGGCGTCGCGCCAGTTCCGCTGGCCGGTGCGTGGGCGCCTGATTTCACGTTTTGGGCCTCAGACTGATGGCGGGCGCAGCGACGGGGTTAATATTTCGGTTCCCGAAGGCACTTCGGTCAAGGCGGCTGAAAATGGTGTCGTGGCTTATGCGGGGAACGAACTTAAGGGGTATGGCAACCTGATATTGGTTCGTCATTCAGGGGATTGGGTCACAGCTTACGCCCATAACTCCGAAATTCTGGTTGAACGCGGCACAACAGTGAAGCGGGGCCAGATCATCGCCAAGGCGGGTAAAACCGGCTCGGTTAAAAAGCCGCAAGTACACTTCCAGGTCCGCAAAGGCGCCAAGGCTGTTGATCCGCTCATCTATCTGGAAGGGGCCTGACACGGACCACACCGCTTAAGTTTACCAAACGCGGGGGTCTGCCGAGCACAGGCGGCATGCACCCGTTGAACGATAATAAGAATAATATCAGTAAACACTGATCCGATAAAAATTTACGTCTGCGAACCTCTAGCGGGGGGGCGCAGACGTTTTTTTTGGCAGGTTGGCCGAGAGGTGGCGCTTACCCACGCCCGCGATAGTTCGGAACGCCTGTGTCCGGCAGCCATATGCCGTCGGGCGGGCTTGCGGTTTGCCAGAATACATCGATCGGCATGCCGCCGCGCGGATACCAGTATCCGGCAATGCGCAACCATAATGGGTCCAGTCTTTGAACCAGCCGGCGGCCGATCATCACCGTGCAGTCCTCATGAAAAGCGCCATGGTTGCGGAACGAGGTGAAGAAGAGTTTCAGCGATTTTGATTCCACCAGCCAGTCGCCGGGCACATAGTCGATAACCAGATGGGCAAAATCGGGCTGGCCGGTGACCGGGCACATGGAGGTAAATTCCGGGCAGGTAAAACGGGTGACAAAGGCCACATCGTTTTGCGGGTTTGCGACCCGGTCCAACACCGCGTCATCGGGGGAGGCGGGTTGCGTTACAGCGCGGCCAAGCACGGCTTTTTCATCGGGCATCATGTTCTCCCGGTAGGGTATGGCCGCTGGCGGCGTTTAGCCTGGCGGCAGCAGGGTTTCGGTTTCATCGATCCATCGCCACAGATTTTCATTGGTGATATGGGTGCCGCCGATCCACTTGTCGATTTTGTTCTTCGCGGCGTGGTCTTCATGGCCATCAAGAACCGCCTTGCCGTAAGCGGTAAGCGACACCGGTGTGGTGATAAAGGCCTTGCGGCGTTCGTCGTCCTGCATCAGGGCGGGTTCGAATCGTTCAGCCAGCCCGGAAACCAGCGGCAGATCGGCATAGACCATGTCGTTCAACATGGAGAAAAAGCCCCAGTCGCCGAGAAAGGCGGCCTCCTCCATGTTCAGAACCCGGGCGAATAGCGGTCCCGGCAATTTCACTCCCCGATCGATGGTGTAAAGGGTCTGCCGTTCGGTCCTGCCAATACCATTGGCATCGGGCAGATCCTGCAGGGCGCGTTTTAATGCCTGCGCGAGAAAGGGAAACCCCGCGATCGGGCCTTTGCGGGCTGCATCAAGTTCGCGCGGGTCCGGCTGGCGGTAGGCCGCCCAGACGTTTTTGGCTGTTGCCGTCATGGCGGCGTTGACCGGCAGGGTCAGGTCCGCAAGGTCAAGGATCCGGTCCGCCGGGATTGGCCCCAGATGGCGCGGGCTGGGAATATGGAAAAGGCCGGTTTCACGTTTTCCCGCGGCCAGCATATCTATGATCTGGACAAGCTGAAGCTGGTCATAAAGGTCATGTTCGAACCACAGCTCGATGCGGTCGAAAACCTGGTGGCCGGCAATCATGGCATC
>JAADFY010000192.1 GCA_013152625.1 Alphaproteobacteria bacterium | reverse complement strand
GGGGCAACAACAATCCATAGGCCACCACCACCGCCACATGGGCGTTCAGTTCCGAAAATTCAGCCCGGTCGGCCTCATTCCTGAAATTTTTGGGGGTTCTGACCTTTAGCCCCAGGGTTTTTGCGGCTTCGTGGATGGGTGATTTTTTTTCGCCCTGGCCGCGGCCGGCGGGGCGCGGCGGCTGAGTGTAAACCGCGGCTATATCGTGCCCACGGGCGGCAAGTTCTAAAAGAGTGGGTATGCCGAACCCCGGTGTTCCCATGAATATTATGCGCATGGCTGGGGGGTCCGTTCAAAGAGTGCAGGCACCGCCGAGATGCTAGAGCATATCCTGTTTTGGCGGTAGCAAAACAGGGCCCTAATTCCTTGTCTGGTCGCGTTTCATTTTCCCTATTGCGGCTGCTCGCATATTGGCTCGCACCTCGCTGGCCGGATAACCGGGTCCCGTTCGAACGCTGAACGATCCACCGGATCGTTCAGTTGTCGGTCTCACTCCTGGAAACGCTCTAACTGGCGCGTTTTGCCTGCTTGGTGAATTTCTTGGTGATGCGCTCGCGCTTAAGGCGCGACAAATAGTCGATGAACAGCTTGCCGTCCAGGTGATCGACCTCATGCTGGACGACGGTGGCCAGCAGGCCTTCGCATTCCATTTCACACCGCTTTCCCTCACGATCCAGATAGGTCACCGTGCAGCCGGCGGGGCGCTCAACTTCTTCGAAATAATCCGGGATCGACAGGCAGCCTTCCTCGTGCACCCCTATTTCGTCTGACCAGGCGACAATTTCGGGATTGATCAGGGTATGGGGTTCTTTTTCGTCAGGCTCCTTGGCCACATCAATGACCAGAATCCGACGCAACACGCCAACCTGAACCGCGGCCAGACCAATGCCGGGTGCATCATACATGGTGGCAAACAGATCAACGATCAGCTCCCGCACGCCATCGTCCACCTGGGTTACCGGGGCGGAAACCTTGCGCAGACGCGGGTCGGGTATGGTCAGAATTTCCCGGATGGTCATGTGTTGCCTGTTGCAGTGTGGATGGCTGGCGCCTTCGATATGGTATTTGGCGCGTCCGGGTCAACCGGGTGGGCGCCACCAGAAGCTTGGCGGTCAGGAAGGCGGCCGGGGCCAGAAAAAGCCCGTGCGGCGACAATAGTCGGCATAGGCTTCGGCAAGTCCGGAATTGGCGAACTTTTTCTGCTCGCCCAAAGCGGCAACCACATAAATGACGGTCAGGACGAACAGGAACGGGAACACCCACATGTGCCAGGCGGCGACGGCAAATCCGATCCAGAAAATCAGGTATGAAGTGTAAAACGGGTGCCGCACATAGCGATAGGGGCCGGTTGAAACAATGGAGTCCGGGTTTTCCTCGTCAAAGGCAAGGCGCAGCCGGGCCTCGCGGGAGGCGGAAATGGCAGACCAGAACAGCCATGCCGCCCCGAGCTGAATGATCACGCCGGATACTGACGCTATCCAGGGTTGCGTTTCCCACCACACCAGCAACAGGTAAATCAGAGTGGTGGTGACCACGGTAACCGAGATCAGCACGGTACCGGCGGGTACTTTTTTAGACGAAAAATGAGCGCGCAGCGCCCAGGTAAACTGGCCCACGATCACGAGCGAAACTACGGTCACGGTGATGTCGAGCATCGTATGCACTTGGAAACCCCTGATATTTTTGCGCAACCGGGCGCCAGGCGACCGGAAAGGCGCAAATTTATGCCCTTGATCTAATCTTGGCAAGTAACAGGGGCGATCCCCAACCAGACCGGGCGCATTTTTATCAAAAGGGTGGCAGAAGATTTACCAGTCCGGTTGACGGGCTGTAAAAACTCCTCTGGCACACTCGGTAATTGTTCTGTGGGGTGTTGCGGGGTCTTTGGCGCCAAGGCCGGCCAATGCCAGGAGGGGAGTACCAACAATCATGGCAAATGTTCGCACCAGGCGCATTACAACCAGCCACGGCGACATCAATGTGTGCCTGAGCAGCGGCGACGGTCTGCCAGTTGTATTGTTGCACGGCTCGGGCAGTTCGGTGGCGGTTTTTGCCCGTCAGTTCGAGCATCCCATGGCCGATCGCACCCGGCTTGTTGCTCTGGACCTGCCCGGACACGGCGCCTCCTCAAATGCTCACGATCCGGCCAAATCCTATTCCCTGCGCGGCTATGCGGAGGTCGTGGGTGAGGTGCTTGACGCCCTTGGCATCCACCGGGCGGCTTTTTTCGGATGGTCGCTGGGGGGGCATGTGGCCATGGAATTGCTGGCCAGCCACACTGTGGTTGCCGGGCTGATGGTAACCGGGGCGCCACCGGTGCAACTGGGGCCGCTGGGCCTGTTGCGCGGATTTTGCACCCATTGGGACCTGCTATTGGCTTCCAAGGAAAATTTTAGCGAAAAAGACGCAAAGCGCTTTGAGACCCTTTGTTTTGGCGACCATGCAGATCCGGCGTTTGCCCGGGCGCTGATCCGGGCCGACGGGCGGGTGCGAAAGTACTTTTTCAGATCCATGATGCGCGGCGAGGGCGCCGACGAGCTTGCGGCAATCAGCCAAACCGATGTGCCCATTGCCATGGTCAACGGCGCCAATGAACCGTTTGCCCGGCTCGGCTATGTCTCGGGGGTTGAATATAGCAACCTGTGGGGCGGGCAGTGCCATGTGGTGGCCGGCGCCGGACATGCGCCGTTCTGGGAGCGGGCCGACATTTTCAACATTCTTTTGGACCGATTTGCCCATGCGGTGGGCCGGTATGAAAAAGCACGGACCTTCGCCGCCGAACTGGAAATGCGCCGGGTGGGCTAAGGGTTGTTTTGCCTCGCGCGCTCTTTGTTTTCGCTCACGGCTAATCGAGGCGGTGCCCCGGCCTCCGCGGGGGCGCCGCATAAGCGGCGCTCCGTCCTCGTCGAGAGCCGGGTATGTATAAATTGTGAGCGGGTGTGTTCTTTTGCTTTTGGAGTTCCGCATCTCCCTTTTTGTTTTCGCTCACGGCTGTTCCGCCTTTGGCGGGGCGGATTCTATAATGGCGGCTGCTCGCACAACGGCTCGCACCTCGCCGTCCTCGTTGTGGGCCGGGCATGTATAAATGGCCACCCAAAGTGCTCTTTTGCCTTTGGAGGTTCGCACTGTCCTCTTGTTTTCGTTCACGGCTATTCGGGGCGATGCCCCGGCCTCCGCGGGGGCGCCGCTGTTTCATACCTGGTCGCGTTGTCGGACGGAAAACCGGGACCCGTTCGACGGCAAAACGGTCCACCGGATCGTTTTGTGGTCCGTCTCACTCCTGACAACGC
>JAADFY010000191.1 GCA_013152625.1 Alphaproteobacteria bacterium | reverse complement strand
CGGGTTTGTTTATCATTACAGGCATGGCAATTCCTTCGGTCATAAATGATCGGCACAAGGTTGAAACGCAAACCGGTCGCAAATGGGGCGGATTTTCTGGTTTGTTCCTATCCATATACGCTGCGCCAGATAATGTTCTTTGGGCGTTTGGAAAAAAAAGAACACCTATGTGCGCCCCGGGGGCCATTTGCATTTGCAAATCGGAGTGATAACAGATTGCCGGGGCCTGTAGCTCAGTTGGTTAGAGCCGACCGCTCATAACGGTCTGGTCGCTGGTTCGAGTCCAGCCGGGCCCACCATTTTTTGCCTCAGGGTTTTTTTGTCTCACGGGCCGTACCGCATGTGTCACGACGCGCTAAAACCGCGCTGTTACACATGCTGGCCCTACGACGTGCGGCCTGAAGGGCCGCTCCGTCCTCGTTGTGGGGCTGGCATGTATAAATTGTGAGCGTATGAGTTCTTTCACTCTTGGAGTTCCGCACTTTCCTCTTGTTTTCGCTCACGCCGAGTTCGCTATCGCTCACCAGCTCCGCGGGGGCGGCGCTCGCGCCGCTCCGTCCTCGTTGTGGGGCTGGCATGAATAAATGGCCAACCGAGGCGTTCTTTGGCTTTTGGAGTTCCGCACTTCCCTCTTGTTTCGCTCACGCCGAGTTCGCAATCGCTCACCGGCTCCGCCTGGGCGGCCTGAAGGGCCGCTCCGTCCTCGTTGTCAGCCGGTTTTGTGCTCGGCGGTCACAAGCTGGTAGAGCCCGCCCAGAAACGTTGATTTGCGCCATGAAAACTGTTCGGGCCGGGTGGCAAAATCGCGCAACTCGTGGCGCCATAACGACTTGGCAAAGGGCTCCAGCGTATCGAAGACCACCGAAGTGATCAGCTTGAGCGGATTGGCCCATCCAGGTTTGTGATAATCGATGAAAACAACCTTGCCGCCCGGTTCGATCTGGCCCAGCAGCGCGTCCATGATCTGCCGCTTGGCGTCGTCGGGCACCTCATGCATCAGGAAATAGGAACACACAATGTCATATGGCCCGCCCGTGGGCGCACGCGCATCGCCCAAGCGAGCGGTTGCATTGGTGGCCCCTGCCAGTTTTGTTGCGGTGTTGGCCACCTGAATGGGGGCAATGTCGGTAACCGTCAAGGAACCATCGGGCCCCAGATGGCGGGCCAGGTTGGCCGAAAATCCACCATAGACCGCAGCCGGTTGCAAAACGCGGGAGCCGGGCGGAATCTGGGAAAACGCGGCGTGCTGCAGGCGGTGATGCTGTCCCCACAGGATCGCCGAGACGACGAGTTCGTTTTCCAGCAGGGGTACGATTTTCGGGTTGAGATAGGCCCAGTAATACGTATCGCGCAGATAGGCGGGGATTTCAGGCCCAACTTCTTCTTGCTGCTGTCGGGGCGTTTCGGCGGCGGGCGGGGCGTCCACGACCGGGGTGCCAAATGACGGCAACACGGGGTGTGTGACCGGTTCTAGAAAGTCCACGTTTGCTGACATGTCAGATCCCTTTTTGTACAGGATAGGGAAGTAAATCCGGGTCTGGACCCTAACTGAGCCACAAAATTACCAATATGACTGGTGGGCTGGTGCGCGATGTCTGGAGGCCACAAAAACCCTAGCGGGATTTTCGGCCCGGCGTAATGACCTGTGTCAAACTTTTTTCAAATTGGCGATCCGATCGCTGGCGAACCGGAGCCGGGCGCATGGACAAAAACAGGCCGGGGGTGGTAGCGTCATGAGCCGGGGACAAGTGCCCGCGCCAGTTGAGAAAAAAGGGAGCCCGGGGGAGATGACCGCAAAATTCAAACATGTTTTTGGTGCCCTCAAACCGGTGATCGCCATGGTCCATATTGGCGCACTGCCCGGGGCGCCGCTTTTTGATGCGGAGGCGGGCCTTGATGGCCTTGTTGCGGGGGCAGAAAAAGACCTGCGCGCCCTGCAGGCCGCCGGGTTCGATGCAATCATGTTCGGCAATGAAAATGACCGCCCTTACGAGTTTGCGGTGGATCCGGCGACCACCGCAGCCATGGGTTTCATCATTGGCAAATTGCGCGATCAGATCACCGTACCGTTCGGGGTGAATGTCTTGTGGGACCCCATGTCCACCATCGCGCTGGCGGCGGCAACCGGGGCTTCGTTCGTGCGCGAGATATTTACCGGCACCTATGCTTCGGACATGGGACCGTGGAACCCGGATGCAGGCAAGGCCATGCGTTACCGGGACCGGCTGGGGCGGTCCGATCTGGCCATGCTTTTTAATATTTCCGCCGAGTTCGCCTGGTCGCTGGATCAGCGCGATCTGGCCGACCGGGCCAGAAGTGCAGTATTTTCCTCCATTCCCGATGGGGTGCTGGTTTCGGGCACGATAACCGGAGAAGCGGCGAAAATGGACGATCTGGCGGCGGTAAAAGCGGTTTTGCCCGACACGCCGGTTCTGGCCAATACCGGGGTAAAGCACGAAACGGTAGCCGAGGTTCTTAAGGTTGCCGACGGGTGCATTGTCGGTTCATCGCTTAAGGTGAATGGTGATACCTGGCAGGCGGTGGACCCGGAACGGGCCGCTGATTTCATGGAAATTGTGCGTGAGGCGCGGGCTATTACATGAGCGTTTCCCTGCGCACCGTGCTGGGTGAACTCATGGCCATTCCCGGCCTGAGCGGCCATGAGGGTCGGGTGCGGCGGTATATTGCGCGCCATCTGAATGCGCTGGGGCTTGAAACACGCACCGACCGGCTGGGCAATCTGATCGCAACCATAAAAGGCGACGAACAGGCGCCCAGCGTCCTGTTGATTGCCCATATGGATCAACTGGGGTTCGTTGTACGCCGGATCGAGGATGACGGGATGATCCGGGTGACGCGGCTTGGGGGTGTGCCGGAGCGGGCGTTGGCCTCTCAGGCGGTTCTCATCTGCATCGGC
The DNA here is from genome assembly GCA_013152625.1 of Alphaproteobacteria bacterium. Classification (GTDB taxonomy): domain Bacteria; phylum Pseudomonadota; class Alphaproteobacteria; order Rhizobiales; family Devosiaceae; genus JAADFY01. The sequence continues at coordinate 378 of JAADFY010000191.1, read as the reverse complement.
GAGGGGCGCGACCTGCCGGCGGTCATTGGCAACAAAAGCCACCACGCCACCGACCCGCACGAAAAATACCAAGTGGTGCCTTGCGCCGAGCTTTATATCGACGCCGGATTTACCAGCGCCAAAGCGTGCCGGGATGCCGGGGTGAACATTGGCACCCCGATTGTCTACAAGCCGCAAACCATCGATCTGGCGGGTGGGCGAATTGCCGGCACGTCGATTGACGACCGGGCGGCCTGTGCGGTGCTGATAAAACTGGCCGAAACCATAAAACCGGGTGCTGGTCACCCCACCATTCATCTGCTGTTTTCGGTGCAGGAGGAATTTAATCTGCGCGGGGCACTGCCGGCGGCGCGAACCCTTCAGCCCGACATTGCCATT
>JAADFY010000190.1 GCA_013152625.1 Alphaproteobacteria bacterium | reverse complement strand
AGGCCGAAGTCAATGTCGGCATATGCTCCGACATCTGCATTCCCGCCAATGCCCGATTCGAACTCGCCCTGGATTTTGCCGGCGCCAGCCGGGCCAGCGCCTTCCGCATAAATATCGCCAGCGCGGAAGTACCCATTGCGCCCCCCGCCGATCTCGCCGCATTTGGCGCAATCCGGGTCGGCGCCGACGGCCAGTCACTGCAAATCGAGCGGTTTGGCATCAGCGACACCATTGCCGCTTCGGTGATTGTTGATACCGGCCCCAACGGCTGGCTGTTCGGCCCGCCGCAAATTGGCCCGGATTCTAGTTTATTGACGGTTCCGATCCGGTACGGGGGCGATGCGGTCGAATTGTTGGGCACTAGGGCGACACTCACGTTTCAAACCGTGGATGGTCCTTACGAAATCAGCAGCGAAATTCTTCCCTTCTCGTGAATTCTCTGGATCGACACGCCCGGTTAACCTGATTAGGATTCCGGTGTGCTAGAGTGTTTCCAGGATAAGTGGACCCGGTTATCCGGTTCGGAAACGCGACCAAACAAAGAGTTAGGGCCCTGTTTTGGTTCCATCAAAACAGGATATGCTCTAACATACGCTGAGTCGTTTTTGGAGTAGTCAATGCGTATCGCCAAAGGGGACAAAGTGCCCTCGGCTCGGGTCTGGATGGCCGAGCCTGAAACAGCCAGCGAGATGGACAGCGCCCAGGTGCTGGGCCAGGGGCTGGTGGTTATGTTTGCCGTGCCGGGCGCATTTACCCCCACCTGCCACATGACTCACCTGCCCGGGTTTATCCGGGCTGCCGACGAATTTTTCGCCGCCGGCGTAAACGCTGTCATCTGCGCGTCGGTCAACGATCATTTTGTCATGCGGGCCTGGGCCAAAGCCACCGGCGCGTTTCCGGCAATCGGGATGTTGGCGGATGGCAATGGCGAACTGGCGGCGGCCATGGGGCTGGACCAGGATGTTACCCATCAGGGGCGGGGGCGGTGTTTTGTGCGATCCGCACTTGTAATTCGCGATGGGACAATCGAGAATGTAACGCTTGAGACTGGCGCCGCACCGGATCTTTCAACCGGCGCGCCGGAAATGCTCAGGCATGTAAAAGCGCTGCGAAAAGCTGCATAGGGCTGAAAAAATGACACTGTTCCCCCTCGATATTCAATTTCTCAAGCCCGCCGCCGGCATTGCGGCGTTGATGTTTCTTGCCGCATGCAGCGATGTCGCCACTTTTGGCGGCACCGGCACCGGCGCCGACCAGCGCTTTGCCAGCGCTTCGGCCTCTGCCGCCGAGATTAGCGCCGCATCCCCCTCGGCGCTGCCGGCCATTGCAAGGGAGTGCCCGCCCATTCAGATCATGGATGGCGGTTCGGTGTTCACCGATTATCTGAGCGGCAAGGAAGGGCAGGCCCGTGCCCTTAAATATCAGGCGGTCATCGATCAGCAATCGCGCAACTGCACGGTGTCTGACGGACTGATTATGGTCAAAATGGGCGTTGTCGGCCGGGTACTGGTGGGCCCCCAGGGCGAGCCGGGAACCGTGACCGTACCCTTGCGATTCGCGGTCGTGCGCGACGGGTTGACCATATTCACCCAGAAATATGAAATTCCCATCGTATTTACGCCGCCAAGCCAGACCGAAGAATTCATCAAAGTGGTCGAGAACATTGCGGTGCCCTATATCGGCGGCGAAAAAATCACCTTTGTGGTTGGCTTCGACCCGGTCTCATAAACAGACCGTTTGCTCTGACAGCCTGTCCAGCCGGACCCGGCCCAAAACCCGATCCTCTGGTTTTTCACCATTGACCCGGTGTCAGTCTCTGGTAACCTGACTGGTAATCGCGGGAGAGATCCCGGTCGGCGCAAAATATGCGATGGCCGGGGCGCCGAAGGAGCAACCGCCCCGGAAACTCTCAGGCAAAAGGACCGCGATTAGAACTGGACTCTGGAAAGCGGGCCGCCGGGCCCCACCGAAGGAAACAGCCGGTTCGTTCCTAAAACCTTGCCGTGCGGCACCTGTTCGGGGCCGCTAAAGACAGGCAAGGGGAACGGGCAGGGAATTCTCTCAGGTTCACCGACAGAGGGGGCGCACCGATCCATGATTTCGGATTGGGTGCTGCCTTTATGCTGGTAAACCCCGGGGGAACGGAAAAATCACCAATCACAAACAAGAGCCACTGGCCGAAACGCCGTTAAGTGAACGCCATCGGTCGCTTGGCGCCCGCATGGTTCCGTTCGCCGGCTATGACATGCCGGTTCAGTATCCAACCGGTATTATGAGTGAGCACAAATCCACCCGGCAGAGCGCGGGCCTGTTCGACGTATCCCACATGGGTCCCTCTTTTCTTGAATTGACAAATAAGACCGGCGACCCGGATACCGACCACGCGAAGGTGGCCGCGCTGATCGAAAAACTGGTCTGCGGTGACATCGCCGGCTTAAAGCCCGGCCGCATGCGCTACACCGTGCTGCTGAACGAAAATGGTGGCATTGTTGACGACCTGATAATCAGCCGTCCCGCCGATCCCGGCCAGTCAGGCAGCTTGTATATCGTTGTAAATGCGGGAACAAAGGACAATGATTTTGCCCTGATCACGGCGGCAGCGGGCGAAGAAGCCACGTTGTCCCCTGCGGCTGGCCATGCCCTGATCGCCCTGCAGGGCCCGGCGGCCGAGGCGGTATTGTCGGCCCTGATGCCTGGCGTTGAAGATCTTGGGTTCATGTCTTTGACGACCGTCCGGTGGCAGGGTGGCAAAATGCTCGTCGCCCGGGCCGGATATACCGGCGAAGACGGTTTTGAAATTCTGGTGCCCCCCGCTCAGGCGGGCCGGTTGTGGGACGCATTGTGCGCCAGCACCCATGTCACCCCGGTGGGTCTTGGCGCCCGCGACAGCTTGCGCCTTGAAGCCGGGTTGCCCCTTTACGGGCATGATCTGGATGAAACCATTTCCCCCATCGAAGCAGGGCTGGGGTTCACCGTTTCAAAACGCCGCCGCGAACGGGCCGATTTTCCCGGCGCGGCGCGCATTCTGGCCGAACGTGAAACTGGACCGGAAAAAATACGTGTCGGCCTGGCGGTGGAAGGGGCACCGGCCCGCGAAGGCGCAATGGTTTGCGCGAAAAACGCCGTTACAACTCCGGCAGGGGAACCGGTTGAGGAACTGGGCATCGTCACCAGCGGCGGATTTTCGCCCAGTCTGGGGCGCGCCATTGCCATGGCGTACATTCCGCCCGGACACGCCGAAATGGGCGCCGAACTGGCGGTGAAAGTGCGCAATAAATTTCAGCGCGCCACCGTGGTCTCCATGCCGTTCGTGCCCCACCG
>JAADFY010000189.1 GCA_013152625.1 Alphaproteobacteria bacterium | reverse complement strand
AGGCCATGGCTGAGGACGGGGCCGAAGTCTTGCTTACCGGACACCATGGTGGTGATCAGGCGGAAACGATCCTGATGCGGGCGGCCCATGGCAGCGGGCCAAAGGGCCTTTCGGGCATGGCCGTGCGGGCCCTGGTGAATTCGGTGCCGGTATGGCGGCCGCTGCTGGGGCTTGATCGGGGGCAACTGGCCAAGCTAGTGGCAGAGGCCGGGATGCAGCCGATTGCGGACCCGAGCAATGTTGATACCAGGTACGAACGGGTTCGGTGGCGAAACCTGATGGGCGCGCTGAAAAATTCCGGGCTGACCGTTCAACGGATCAACCGGTTTGGGCAACGTATGGAACAGGCGGAGGCGGCGCTGTCTGAATTTGCCCGCCGTCAGTTTGCCCGTTTGGGGAATATGGACATGTGGGGCGTGGTAAAACTGGCCCGCAACCCGTTGCTGGAATTACCCCGGGACACCGGGGTTCGGGTGCTGCGTATGGGCATAAAAGCAGTGACCGGGCGGGAAAACGAATTTCGTATCGCGCCATTCGAGGCCCTTTATGAGCGCCTGGGGGGAAATAGCTTTCCAGGTGCGACAATTGGCGGCGCGGCAATTGTGCGCCGGGGAAAAGAACTTGTGATCTTTCGCGAGGTGAGCCGGATTGCCCGGGCGCCCGTGCTGGTGCGGGGGGGTGAAACTCGTGTCTGGGACGGGCGATTTAAGGTTTGCGCGCCTGCCGGTATGGCGCTTCTGGTCGGTCCGGCGCCAGATTTCACCCGCCATGCCGCGCAGACTGTTCTCGGGCGGCAAATCGACGTGCCGATGGCGGCCGTTCGGGCGGCGCCGGTCCTTAGGAATGCCCAGGGTGCCCTGGTGGCGGTCGGCGCACATATTCTTGATGACAAGGTGAAGGTGGCGGTGATGGGGCCAAATGGGGTTGGCTGGCAGGCGAAGGATTAGAAACTGTTGAGCAATTTCCGGCACCCGGTTAACACCAGACCAATCATTTTGGCTTATTGGAGGTCACGATTTTGGCGCACTTGTATCGTTTGCATGCCGGACCTACATTCAGGCCTGAAACAACGGGCTTTTATGCGCTTGTGATATTGCCGTTAGCTCTTTGGCGTTACCCGAACCCGAAAGGATCGTTCGGGTGCTCCGGGGGGCGGCATCAAACTGGAAAAACGAAATGAACTCGAATTTGAGAAACTTCGCCATCTGGCTCGTAATCCTTTTTCTTTTGATGGGATTGTTTCAGGTGTTTCAGGCGTCCACGCGCAAGGTATCGGTTGCCGAATACAGCTATTCCCAGTTCATCTCGGAGGTGGATGTGGGCAATGTCTCGTCGGTGGTTCTGACCAATAACCTGGTACGCGGCATCATGCGCGACGGCTCGCGGTTTGAGGTCACCATCCCTGACAATGTGGATCTGGTCAGCCGCCTGGAGGCGCGCGACGTACAGATTTCGGCCAAGGACCCGGAGGCCTCGCCCTTCTGGTCTATCCTTTTATCCTCCTGGCTGCCGTTCATCGTTATCATCGCGGTGTGGTTCTTTTTCATTCGCCAGATGCAGGGCGGGGGTCGTGGCGGCGCCATGGGCTTTGGCAAGAGCCGGGCGAAAATGCTCACCGAATCCTCGGGCAGTGTCTCGTTCGAGGATGTGGCCGGCGTGGATGAAGCCAAGCAGGACCTTGAGGAAATCGTCGAGTTCTTGCGCGATCCGGGGAAATTCCAGCGTCTTGGCGGACGCATCCCTCGCGGGGTGCTGCTGGTGGGGCCGCCGGGGACCGGCAAGACCCTGCTGGCGCGGGCGGTCGCAGGGGAAGCCAATGTGCCGTTCTATACGATTTCGGGTTCCGATTTTGTTGAAATGTTCGTCGGTGTCGGTGCCAGCCGGGTTCGCGACATGTTCGAGCAGGCCAAAAAGAATGCGCCGTGTATCGTGTTTATCGACGAGATCGACGCGGTTGGCCGTCATCGTGGTGCCGGACTTGGCGGCGGCAATGACGAACGCGAACAAACGCTCAACCAGTTGCTGGTGGAAATGGACGGGTTTGAAGCCAATGAGGGCGTTATCCTGATCTCGGCCACAAACCGGCCTGACGTGCTCGATCCGGCTTTGCTGCGTCCGGGCCGTTTTGACCGGCAGGTCGTGGTGCCCAACCCCGATGTGACGGGGCGCGACCACATCCTTAAAGTTCATGTACGCAAGGTGCCGTTGGCGCCGGACGTTGATCTGAAGGTGCTGGCCCGGGGCACGCCGGGTTTTTCCGGCGCTGATTTGATGAACTTGGTCAACGAGGCGGCGCTTTTGGCTGCCCGCCGCAACAAGCGGTTTGTCACCATGGCCGAATTCGAGGACGCCAAGGACAAACTGATGATGGGGGCGGAGCGGCGTACGCTGGTGCTTACCGAAGAGGAAAAAAGGCTCACCGCCTATCACGAGGCCGGACATGCGCTTTTAGCCGTCAAGATGAAAGCTTCCGATCCGATCCACAAAGCCACCATCGTGCCGCGTGGACGGGCGCTGGGCATGGTAATGCGGTTGCCTGAACGGGATCAGGTCTCGCTGACACGGGAAAAATGTTACGCCGACCTGGCCGTGGCTATGGGCGGACGGGTGGCCGAGGAAGAGATTTTTGGCCACGACAAAGTCACCTCGGGCGCCTCGGCGGACATTAAAATGGCCACCGATCTGGCCCGGGCCATGGCAACCCAGTTCGGCATGTCCGACAAGCTGGGGCCGCTGCTATATGGGGATAATCAGGACGAGATATTTCTCGGCCGCTCGATGATGCAGCGCACAGTACACATGTCGGACGCCACCCAAAAACTGGTGGATGCCGAGGTCAAGCGCTTCGTTGAAGAGGGGTATGAAACGGCGCAGACTGAAATTCGCAAGAACATCGATGAACTGCATGCCGTTGCCAAGGGTCTCCTGGAGTATGAAACCCTGACGGGGCAGGAAATCCGTGATCTGATTGACGGCAAGCAGCCGGTGCGCGAAACGGAAATTGAAGCCAAATCCGGCAAGGGCACCGGGGTGCCAAGTGCCGGCAAATCAGCCAAGAAATCGACCGGAAAAAAACCCGCCGGCGGTGGCGCAAAAGGTGGGCTTGAACCACAGCCGGAAAGCTAGGAAGAGGCGCCCTTTTTTGGCCTCACGGGGGCTCGCTTCGCGCTTTTCTGCCTTACGGGTCGCACCGTATCCAACATGACGCTGTTCGCTATGTTGGATACTGACCCTCCGGCGGGGCGGCGCTTGCGCCGGCTCGCGTTAAAGCTCGCTGAACTCTTTTTTTGTCTCACGGGCCGTACCGCATATGTCACGACGCGCTAACGCCGCGCTGTTCCATATGCTGGCCCTACGACGTGCGGGCCAAAGGCCC
>JAADFY010000188.1 GCA_013152625.1 Alphaproteobacteria bacterium | reverse complement strand
GCCCGCAAACACGGCAAACCCTTTCAGATCGGGGTCAGCCATACCAACCCGCGTGTAGCGCGCCAGCGGCTCAAAAAAGTTCTCGCGCTGGGCCCTGCCGCTATCCAGTTCACCCTGCCGGACTGGTGGCCGCCTTCAAGGGTCGAGATGGAACGGTTTGTGGTGGGGATGTCGGCGGCGGCGGGGGACATGGCGCTGATTATTTACAATCCCCCCCACGCCAAAGTGCGTCTTACGCTGGATGAAATCGCCGGGCTGGCCAGGGTTGCGCCCAGGCTGGCCGGGGCCAAACTGGCCGGCGGAGACAGCGACTGGTATGCCCACCGGCGGCGTTTACTGCCCGGGTTTTCGGTGTTCGTGCCGGGACATACGGTGGCGTTCGGGCGGCCACAGGGGGCCAACGGGTCTTATTCAAATGTTGCCTGCCTCAGCCCGGACGGGGCCGTACGGCACTGGCGGATGATCGAAACCGACCCGGCGGCAGCAAGGGATCTTGAGGCCCGGATCAACCGTTTTCTTGGCGGCCATATCTTGCCGTTGGCACGCGCGTACGGATTGTCGGACCCGGCGCTGGACAAATTGCTGGCGGCAGCTGGCGGATGGGGCCCGGTGGGCCCGGATCTGTTGTGGCCCTACACATCGGCCACCAGCGAACATGTTGCCGCCGCCGCGCGGGCGGCACAAAATGAACTGCCGGAACTGTTCCAGGCCACATACCCATAAACGGAGGCGCCAGATCGCGGCAGGTGCGAACACATGACCCTGTTCAGCCCGCCGGGCGGCAATCCCGACCAGGGTCAGGTCGCGCGGCTCAAAAAACCATCCAGGCACCCTGGCCGTATGGGCTTCAACAACGCGAAGACGTAAATCATTGGAAATTTGGTGCTGGCCTTCGTATGCCGGAACCAACGATGAATTGCATGCGCACCACGTTGGAATACCGAACAGATTCAGTCGGATCAAAAATCGCTCTAGCACCGAAAAATACTAAAAACCATCAATATGTTGCATACGAATTTGGCGGAGAGGGTGGGATTCGAACCCACGGTACAGTTACCCGCACTCCGGTTTTCGAGACCGGCCCGTTCGACCACTCCGGCACCTCTCCAAAGGTTGCGCAAAAGCACACCTGCCCCGGTTCCGGGGCGCGCCGTTATGGCATAGGGCCGCCCACGGCGCAACGGCCACCAAAGCGCCGCAATGCTTGACACCCAACCCGTTTGCAACCATACATCGCCCCTATTGGTGCGTGCCGCCTAGGCGGGGCGCATTTTCGTGTTTTTTCAACAAAACCTGGTTGCAGCAAAAACCAGTGTGAAATCATCGCAGTCTCAGGCTCAGGGGCGAATGCGGCCCGACCAAAAGTCCACCAGCCGGTCAAAGGGCGCAAAAGGGTGGCGCCAAAGGACGCGACAACAAAGTGTGCGCCAGGACGTCTGATCGCACCAGGAAAGTAAAAATGTTCGCAATAATCAAGACGGGCGGCAAGCAATACAAGGTTGCCACCGACGACATACTGGAAATTGAAAAACTGCCCGCCGAGGCCGGCCAGACCATCACCTTTGATCAGGTCCTCATGGTGGGCGATGGCAAAAGCGCCACCGTGGGCACGCCCCTTGTGGCCGGTGCTGTGGTGATTGCCGAACTGCTCGAACAGACCCGTTCCAAAAAAATCATCGTATTCAAAAAGAAGCGCCGTAAAAATTACCGCCGCAAAGCCGGCCACCGTCAGCAACTCTCTGTGGTGCGGATCGGCGAGATTCTCACCGACGGTGCCACGCCCAAACCGGCGGCCAAAAAAGCCAAACCGGCGCCCGAGAAAAAGTCCACTGCCCCCACCACACCGGCAAAAGATGCCGCACCGGATGCTGGCACCATCACCGATGATCTGAAGCTGATCTCAGGTGTGGGGCCGGCACTTGAGAAAAAACTCAACGCTCTTGGTGTCACTTCCCTAAAGCAGGTTGTGGAATTTACGCCCGAAGAAATTGAGCGGGTCGATGCCGAGCTAAGCTTTAAGGGCCGGATCGAACGGGAGGAATGGGTTGACCAGGCCAGGGATCTTCTGGCTGGCAAACCGCCCCGTGCCAAATCTGCCGCAAACAAATCTGCCGCAACATCGAACCCCAAGGAGTAAGACCTCATGGCACATAAAAAAGCAGGCGGCTCATCCCGCAATGGCCGCGACACCGCCGGGCGGCGCCTCGGGGTCAAGAAATTTGGCGGCGAAGCGGTGGCCGCCGGCAATATTATTATTCGGCAGCGGGGCACCAAATGGCGACCGGGCGAAAATGTGGGTTTAGGCCGGGATCACACGATTTTTGCCCTTATTGAGGGCCACGTACTGTTCTCGACCCGCGCCGGCGGCAAGACCTATGTATCGGTCGAAGCGCCAAAAGCGGCTCAATAGACGGCGGATGAGCAAAAACATACCGCCGGTGACCCACACCCCGGCGGTTCGCTGAAAGGCCAGCAAAAAGGCCGATGCAAGGGGAGCGGGAAACCGGCTCCCCTTCGTTTTTTTTGCGGGAGGCACGAAAAATGGGCACTCTTGAACTGGCAGCACGGCTGCCGGACACCATACCCACGCCACGGTTGGTTTTGCGGCGCCCGGTTATGGGCGATGTGGCAGCGTTGACCGAGCTGGCCAACAACATCAAGATTCACCGGATGCTGGCCCGCCTGCCCCACCCCTATACCTCCGAAGATGCCATTCATTTCATCCAGTCCATCGCCCGGTCGGGCGATCATCACGCCTATGCCATCGACTGGGACGGCACCATGGTGGGCGTGGCCGGCCTGCAATTCGGGGCCGGCAAGACCCCCGAACTGGGATACTGGATCGGCGAGACCTTTTGGGGCAATGGATTTGCCACCGAAATTGCGATCGCACTGATATCGGCAGTGCGCGCCACCGGCGCACGAGCAATTCGCGCCCAGGCCCTGTCCATCAATGCCGGGTCGCGCCGGGTGCTGGAAAAAGCGGGGCTGGAACTGGAGTATGAAGGGATTGACGATTGCGGGGTCCACAAGGGCGTCGGGGTGTGCACCTTCGGCACCATTTTCCATCCGGTTGCAAGATGACCCCTCTTCAAGTCATGCGGCGGGTTTCCCCCACCGCCCGCCCAATCACCGCCCAAACCATAATCTCACGGTTAAACGACCGCGCACTTGCGCTGCACCGGGCACATTTTATACATCCACGCTCCACCTTAAATGTCCGGCCCCGGCGGACGCCCCGAACCGGCCACCAGCGTGTGGATCAGAAGCCCGCCACAGCCAAAGACGGCACAGTGCATTGGAGGACAGCGTGAAATTCCTCGATTCTGCTAAAGTTGATATCCGGTCCGGCAATGGCGGCGCGGGAAGCGTTTCGTTCCGGCGGGAGAAATATGTCGAATTCGGCGGCCCGGACGGCGGCAACGGCGGCAAGGGCGGCTCGGTGTGGGTGGAATGTGTTGATGGTCTGAACACCCTGATCGACTACCGGTTTGAGCGCCATTTCAAGGCCGGCACCGGTGTGCACGGCATGGGCAAAAACCGGGCCGGTGCTGCCGGCCATGATGCGGTGCTCAAGGTGCCGGCGGGCACTCAGGTCTTTGCAGAAGATAATGAACGTTTGCTGGTGGATTTAGCCAAAGTGGGAGATCGAGCCCGGTTGCTTGAAGGGGGCAATGGCGGTTTTGGCAATGCCCATTTCAAATCATCCACCAATCAGGCGCCGCGCCGGGCCAATCCGGGGCTTGAGGGCACCGAGCAAACCATCTGGCTGCGCCTTAAACTGATTGCCGACGCCGGGCTTGTCGGCCTGCCCAATGCCGGAAAATCGACATTTCTGGCCGCCGTTTCGGCGGCAAAACCAAAAATTGCCGACTATCCCTTCACCACCCTGCACCCCAATCTGGGGGTGGTTAAAATCGGCACCCGGGATTTTGTCCTTGCCGATATTCCCGGCCTGATCGAAGGCGCCCATGAGGGGGCGGGGATCGGCGACCGGTTTTTGGGCCATGTGGAACGGTGCGGCGTGCTGATCCATCTCGTGGATGCCACCGGGGACGACGTGGGCGCTGACTATACAACCATTCGAGGCGAACTGGCCGCCTATGGACACGGGTTGGCCGACAAACTCGAAATTATCGCCTTAAACAAGATCGATGCTTTGGACGATGAAGCCATAAGCGCTAAAACCAAAACACTTGTTGCGCTGACCGGTCGCCCGGTGCTGCCGGTCTCCGGCGTGGCGGGAACCGGCATAGAGGCTGTGCTTTATGGAATCGTTGCGGCAATCGATGCTGAAAAATCGAAAAAGACAAAAGCGGTCCGTGAACAAATGGCACCGGATTGGGCCCCATGAGTGCTCCCCATGAGTAGTCCTACCCACAACACAAAAACGCTAAATCCGCTGGCCCGCTTCAAACGCATCACCATAAAAATCGGCTCGGCTCTTCTGGTCAACGATCTGACCGGCACCTTGAAGCAAAGCTGGCTGGAAAGCCTGTGTGCCGACATTTTTGCCCTCCGGCAAAACGGGTTTGAGCTGCTGGTCGTATCCTCGGGGGCCATCGCCCTTGGCCGGGGTATACTGGGGCTGAGGTCCGGCGCGCTCGCCCTGGAGCAATCACAGGCCGCCGCCAGCGTTGGCCAGATCGCCCTCGGGCAGGCCTGGGCCAGCGCCCTGCAGGCCCACGACCTTGCCGCCGGTCAAATTCTCATCACCCCCAACATTACCGAAGAACGGCGCTATTTCTTAAATGCCCGCACCTCCATCAACACCCTGCTTGAGCTGGGTGCGGTGCCGGTAATCAACGAAAACGACAGCGTGGCCACCGCCGAAATCCGGTATGGCGACAATGACCGGCTGTCGGCCCGGGTGGCCGCCATGGTCGAGGCTGATGCCTTGGTAATTCTCTCAGATGTCGATGGCCTCTATGACGCACCGCCCGATCAGGCGGCCAAAGGCACCAGTCCGGCCCGTCATGTGCCCCGGGTTGAAAAAATCACCCCGCAGATCCTGGCCATGGCCGGCACCACCAGCAACAATAACGCAAGGGGCGGCATGGTGACCAAGCTGGCCGCCGCCCAGACCGCCACAAAATCGGGCACCGCAATGCTCATTGCCAAAGGCACAAAATTACACCCGCTGGCCGGTTTGATGAAGGGCGGTCGGCACACGTTGTTTGTCCCCGATCCGGCAACCCGGGCCGCCCGCAAGCGCTGGATTTTGGGGGCATTGCAGGTGGCCGGCACCGTCACCATCGATCCCGGCGCCGCCGAAGCGCTCAAAAAAGGCAAAAGCTTGTTGCCTGTTGGCGTTCGTCATGTTTCCGGAGACTTTTCACGGGGCGATCCGATCTCTATTGTCGGCCCGGATGCCACCGAACTGGCCCGGGGCCTGGCCGGGCTTGGCAGCAACGAGGCCACAAAGGCCATGGGCAAAAAGGGCCCCGAAATTTCTAAAATGTTTGGGCCGGGGCATCGCACCGAACTGGTCCATGCTGACAATCTGGTGCTTGTCTACTCCGAGAAATAACCGCGAGAAAGAACACGATCATGTCCGTAAATCCTGGTGACACTCCCGGTGATATTTCATCCCTCATGGCACAAATCGGCGCCAACGCCAGTTCTGCGGCCCGGGAACTGGCCGTTGCCGCACCGGCGGCCAAGTCCGCAGCGCTGGCCGCGGCGGCAAAAATCTTGAAAAATACCCAAACTGCCATTCTAGCCGCCAATGCCCGGGATATGGCGGCGGGCGAGCAGCGCGGCTTGACGCCTGCTTTTCTGGACCGGCTCGAACTGAACGAAACGCGCATCAAAGACATGGCGGACGGGGTTTTTGCCATTAGTGAACTGGCCGACCCGGTGGGCGAGATCATTGCCAGTTGGGAAGTGCCCAGCGGGCTGCATATCCAGCGGGTGCGCACCCCCCTTGGGGTGATCGGCATTATATTTGAAAGCCGTCCCAACGTGACCGCAGACGCCGGCGCATTATGCCTGAAAGCAGGCAATGCGGCGATCCTGCGTGGCGGTTCGGACAGTTTTTATTCCTCCACAGCCATTCACCGCGCTCTGGTTGAAGGGCTGGAGCAGGCCGGGTTGCCCCCGGCGGCGATCCAGCTGGTGCCCACCACCGACCGGGCCGCCGTGGGGGAAATGCTGGGGGGGTTGGACGGGGCCATTGATGTGATTGTGCCCCGGGGCGGCAAGGGGCTGGTGGCGCGGGTAAAAGCGGAGGCACGGGTGCCGGTTTTTGCCCATCTTGAAGGCATCTGCCATGTCTATGTGGATAAAAGCGCCGATCTGGAAATGGCCGTTGCCGTCACTTTGAATGCCAAAATGCGCCGTACCAGCATTTGCGGCACGGCGGAAACACTGTTGGTGGACCGAGCCGCAATCGACACCCATTTGGCCCCGATCTGCGAGGCGCTGATGGCGGCGGGCTGCGAAGTGCGCGGCGACGAAACCGTTGTCGCCATGATCGACGGCGCCGTACCTGCAACCAAAGCCGACTGGACCACGGAATACAACGAAGCAATTATTTCAGTAGCGGTGGTCGAGGGGGTTAATGGAGCCATCGTCCATATAGCTGCCAATTCCTCCCAGCACACCGAGGCCATCATCGCCGATGATCCGGTCGCCGTAGCCCGGTTTTTTGCCGAGCTGGATTCAGCCATACTGATGCACAACGCCTCGACGCAATTTGCCGACGGTGCCCAGTTCGGCATGGGCGGTGAGATCGGCATTGCCACCGGCAAAATGCACGCCCGCGGCCCGGTGGGCGTTGAGCAGCTGACCAGTTTCAAATATCTGGTGCACGGCACGGGCCAGGTTCGACCTTGAGCGGAAATCGGCACCCGTGACCGCGATATTGTGGAACAGGGGAGCGGGTCTGGGCCTGCCCGGTTCGGCGCCGGGCATGCGCATCGGCCTGTTTGGCGGCAGTTTCAATCCACCCCATCATGGCCATCGGCTGGTGGCGCGCCAGACTTTGCGCCGGTTAAAGCTCGACGCGGTGTGGTGGCTGGTCAGTCCGGGCAATCCGCTAAAAGACCATTCCGAACTCGCCCCGCTGGCCGCCCGGGTGGCCATGGCCCGCAAGATCATTGATCACCCAAGGGTCCGGGTGACTGGGTTTGAGGCGGCGCGGGGATTTAAGACCAGTTTTCAGACCCTGCATTTTTTGCGCAATACCCTCGCCGACCGGCAATTCGTATGGATCATGGGGGCGGACAACCTGGCCAGCTTTCATCTCTGGGAACGCTGGCAGGACATTGCCCGGCTGGTGCCCATTGCCATATACACAAGACCCGGATCGGCCCGTACGGCACCGTTTTCCCCCGCCGCCCATGCCCTGGCGCGGTTTCGCATCCCCGAAGCGCTCGCACCAACTCTGGCCGGGCGCCAGGCGCCGGCCTGGGTTTTTCTACACGGGATCATGTCCGAACTGTCTTCCACGGCGTTGCGTGCCGCCACCGCCACCCGTGATCACTACCCACAGGCTTGATCTGTTGAATTGAGGGGCGCATTATGGAATCTTCCCCCCGCCCCCCGGGGTTCGAGGGCGCAAAGGCAAAGGAACGTGACCTGACATGAAGTGTTACTTGATCGCCCCCATGGGCGGCCAGCCAGGCGCACCGGCAACGATGTCGATTGCATGACCGGCGTTGACCGGCAGACGGATGCCCCTACTCGGAACAAAATTTCTCAAAAAAAAGCAAAATCCATGATCGATACCGTTCTGGAGGCCATTGACGATGCCAAGGCCGAGGACACCGTCACGATCGATGTGACCGGAAAATCAAGTCTGACCGACCATATGGTGGTCACTTCGGGCCGCTCTCACCGTCATGTGGGGGCGGTGGCCGACCGGGTGGCCCGGGCCCTGCGGGAGCGGGGTTTCGGGCGGGCGCGGGTTGAAGGATTGCGCGGCTGCGACTGGGTGCTGGTGGATGCCGGCGACGTCATTGTGCATATTTTCCGTCCCGAGGTGCGCGCGTTTTACAATCTGGAAAAAATGTGGGCCGCTGACATTTCCGCCGATACCTGAAAAGACCCCAAAAAATGATGCGCATCGATATTGTCGCGGTGGGTCGCATGAAGGCGGGCGCCGAACGTTCACTGGTAGACACCTATCTCGAGCGGGCGGTGGCCATGGGCCGCCGGGTCTCGCTTTCCGGCTTTGGGTTGCGCGAAATTATGGAAGCCCGCAACCCAAGAGCCGCCGACCGGCAGCGCGCCGAGGGCCACAAAATTCTTGAGCATCTTGCCGACGCCGGTTTTGTCATTGCTCTGGACGAGCGTGGCGCCCACGCCACCAGCCGCCAAATCGCCACCCGGATCGGCGGTCTTCGCGATGATGGCCGCCTTGCCACCACCTTTATCATTGGCGGTCCGGACGGTCTGGACGAAAACGTCCGGTCCCGGGCCGACTGGACCTTGGCGCTTGGGCGCATGAGCTGGCCCCATCAACTGCTTCGGGTCATGCTGGCCGAGCAGCTCTATCGGACAACCACGATCCTGGCCGGCCATCCCTATCACCGTGACTAAATCCCTGTAACAATAAAAGTTTGCTTCAAATACAAGGTTCGCTATGCCCGCAAACCGCCCGATTGGTTATGTAAACCAAGCGCGAATCGCAATGGCCGGGATATATCCATGCCCAACACAATGATCGATCGACGAGCAAGGTTGTGTGCGCACGCACCGCCGATCGCGTGGGTAATTCTGGTCGGATTTTTGGTGTTGTTGCCCCTTGGTGGTCAACCCGTGGCGCAGGGGCCCAGCCCGTCAACCAGAACCGAAGCCCTTTCAGCCCTCGACCGGGTACAGGAAGCCATTACCCTGTCGGCGGAACGCACCGGGCAACTGCGGGCCGAGGTCGAGGCGCTGGGCACCGACCGCAACCGGTTATCCGCTGAACTGATCGCCACCGGGCGCCGGGTGCAGGCGGTGGAAATCGAAGCGGCTGAAGTGGCCGGGCGCCTGACCGAGCTACGGGCGGCAGAACAGACCATTCTTGATCAGCTCGGCACCCGGGACAGCGAAATAAATGGCATTTTGGGCGCCTTGCAGCGCCTTGGGCAAAATCCGCCGCCCGCCCTGATCATTCGCCCCGGAGAAGCCCTTGATTCGGCCCGGTCGGCCATGTTGTTGTCGGCGGTATTGCCCCAGTTGCGCGAGCAGGCCGACACGATTATTGCCGAGCTTGGCCAGCTTGAAGTGGTCCGTAGGGAAGTCCTGAGCCAGGAGGCGGGATTGCAGGCCAATATTGCAACCCTGAACGAAGAGCAGGTGCGTATCGCCGCACTGATCGAAGCGCGCCGGCGCGGGGTCGTCCGGGCCGAGGCTGATTTGGTGACCGAGCAGCGTCAGTCCGAAATACTGGCCGCCAACGCCACCTCCCTTGACCAGTTGATCAAAGTGATCGCCGGGAATGAGAGCATTGCAGCCGTTGACCCCGACACCGCCCTTGCCGCTGATGCAACGGCGGCCACCGTCTCGATGCTGGCCCCTGAAACCATAAGACTGGCCTTCAACAACATGGAGCGCCAGGAACCGGCGGTGCCCATTACCAGCGCCAGAGGTTATCTGACCTTGCCGGTCAGCGGCGTGCGCATCACTGATTTTGACGGGGCCGATGGTTTCGGCGGCACCTCCCGTGGCATTTCGATTGTCACCCGAGCCGAGGCGCCGGTTCTGGCCCCGGCGGATGGCTGGGTGATTTATTCCGGACCGTTTTTGGGTTTTGAGCAGATCGTTATTCTTGATGCGGGGCTCGGCTACACGATATTGCTGGCCGGAATGGATACTACAGATGTCGAATTGCGTCAGTTTGTGCTAATGGGCGAACCTATCGGCAGAATGGGGTCGCGCACATCTGGTCAAACCGTCGCGACCAGTGCTGGTATGTCGCGCCCAACTCTTTATATTGAGATGCGCGCCCTTGCCACACCCATTGATCCTGCCGAATGGTGGGCCGAGGTGCAAGGAACGACCCAACGAGGGTAAGCGACTGCAAGGGATAAATATGAACAAGACAATTCGTGCTGGCCTGATTGTTGTGGCGTTTGGCGCCGCGTTGGCGCTGGCGGCTCCGGCCCTGGCCCAGCCCGAGGCCGAGGCTCAAAGCGCTGCAGAACAAGAACTGCCGCTGGATGATATGGAGATTTACCGCGAACTGAACCTGTTCGGGGAGATTTTTGATCGAATACGCGAAGAATATGTCGATGTGCCCAATGAACGTGTGCTCATACGCGCCGCTATCCAGGGCATGCTGTCTTCGCTTGATCCCCATTCGGGCTATCTTTCGCCGGAGCTTTATTCCGACATGCGCTTTGATACCGAAGGCCGGTTTGGCGGCCTTGGCATCGAAGTGACCATGGAGGAAGGGGTGCTTAAAGTTGTGTCACCCATCGACGACACCCCGGCCTCCCGGGCGGGAATTCTGGCCAATGATTTCATAATCGAGATCAATGGCGAGCAGATTGGCGGCCTGGCCCTGGATGAGGCAGTTGATCTCATGCGCGGGGAGATCGGAACCGAAATTTCTGTGACCATTTATCGCGACGGGGTTCGGCGGCCGCTCGAATTTACCCTGGTGCGGGCCCAGATTGCCCTTAGTGTTGTGCGTGAATTTATCGAACGCGATGTGGGGGTTATCCGGCTGGCCCAGTTTTCCGAACAGGCTTATACGGGCCTGGAAAAGTCTATTCGCAAAATTCAGGAAGAACTGGGCGATGACCTCAAAGGACTGGTCCTTGATCTTAGGAATAACCCGGGCGGGCTGGTGGATCAGGCCATATTGGTCACGGACGCGTTCCTGAACCGGGGCAATATCCTGTCCACCCGCGGGCGGGCCGAAAACGAGACCGACCGCTATGACGCCCGGGCCGATGATCTCGATAGCGCCATCGCCGATGTGCCGCTGATCGTCTTGATCAATGGCGGCAGCGCCTCTGCGGCCGAAATCGTTGCCGGTGCCCTTCAGGATCAACGCCGGGCGTCGCTTGTGGGCACCCGCTCGTTTGGCAAGGGTTCGGTGCAATCGGTGATTTCTCTGGGTGTGGACGGGGCCATGCGCCTGACCACCTCGCGTTATTACACGCCCAGCGGACGATCCATTCAGGCCAGCGGCATTGTGCCGGACATCGAGATTTTTCAAGAAGTGCCGGAAGTCTTTGACGGCCGGGACGAAATTATCGGCGAGGCGGGCCTGCGTGGCCAGATCGGCGGCGGCACCAATGGCGAGGCAACCACCGGTTCTTCGGTTTTTGTGCCCGCGGACCGGGAAATGGATACCCAGCTTAACTACGCCATTGACCTGCTCAACAATGTGGTCACCAACGAGGCCTTTCCGCCCGAGCAGACCGGGTGATGTGCTAATTAGCGGCCTGGGCCGGACGGTGTGATTCGCACACCGGATTGCCCAGGTTGAATTTCATGCGGGGCAATGCTCATGGCGGACGAGCTGGATGCGCCTTTGGGCCAGAAAAAGGCCCGGGCCAGTCTGAAATCAGCAGCCGAGCGGGCGGCCCGGGGTGTCAGTCAATTGCCCACCCTGTGGATTTCTCTGGGCTTGCTGGCTGTGGTTCTGACCATTCCGGCGATCTGGATTTTTGCCATTAACGATCCCGGCGGTGGCCGGCCAAGCACCGAAATATCCATTACCCCGGCCAGCGAGTTGACCGAACTGGCCCGCAACCTGAGCACCCCGCAAGGCGATGCCCGGGCAACCGAGCCCGGCATTCTCGATGGCGCTCCCGGCACCGCACCGGTTGAAATCGTACCGTCCGGAGGCGCAATAGATGTGCCCGGTGCGGCCAGTGGGCCCAATGCGCCCAGTGGGCCCAATGCGCCCAGTGCGCCCTTGGCCCAGATGCCCGCCGGAGGGGTGCCTGCCGAAGTGGAACCTGAGAATTTTGCCGCGCTGGAAAAACTCAGCGAACTAACCCAGCACGGCGCCATTCCGCGCATTGCCCTGGATGGCACCCGACCCATGGACGCCTATGCCCGGGCGTCCCTGGGCCCGGCAGGGGCCGCAGGCCGGCCGCGCATTGCCCTGGTGGTTACCGGGCTGGGGCTGGCCGAACAGGCCACACGAGAGGCCATTGCCACCTTGCCGGGCAATGTGACCCTCGCCTTTGCCCCCTACGGCGCACGGGTGGCAGAACTGGCAATGGCCGCCCGGGCGGACGGGCACGAGATCATGCTTTCGGTGCCCATGGAGCCGTTTGACTTCCCCCAGAATGATCCCGGCCCGCAAACTCTTTTGACCGGTCAGCCGGCCCGGGCAAATCAGGACCGCCTGTTCTGGCTGATGTCGCGCATCGGGGCCTATACCGGGCTGATCAACCATATGGGCGCCCGATTTACCGCGTCAGCGGTGGATTTCGGCCCCGTGATGGAGGAAATCGGCCTGCGCGGTCTGTCCTATATCGACGATGGCTCGTCGAGCCGGTCGCTGGCCAGGCAGATGGCCCGCAACAACCGGATTGCCTTTGCTCAGGCCGACGCGGCTTTGGACAATGAACCCACGCGCAAGGCCATATTGCGCCAGTTCAGGCGCCTCGAACAAATTGCCGCCGAGCAGGGTCAGGCCATCGGTATTGCCTCGGCCTTGCCGATTACCGTTCGCATGATTGCGGAATGGGCCAGCACGGCGGAGAAAAACGGGTTCCTGCTGGTGCCCGCCAGCGCTATTACCGTTCAGGCCAACTGAATTTGCCCGCCTCCAGGCCAAAGCTGCGCCCGTGTGTGGGCATTTGCCTGTTTAACAGGCGCGGGGAAGTGTTTGTAGGCCGGCGTAATGATCTCGATAACAACGCACCCCATCGCTGGCAAATGCCCCAGGGGGGGATCGACAAGGGCGAAGCGCCCGCCGCCGCCGCCCGGCGCGAACTGGCAGAAGAAACCAGCGTGGTTTCGCTGGCCCCCCTCGGCGAAGCACCGGACTGGATCTCCTACACCTATCCAAAAGGGTTCAGCCGCGGCAAATATGCCGGCCAGACCCAGAAATGGTTCGCCTATTTGTTTACCGGCGATGAAAACGAAATCAATGTCCTCGATCCCCTGGGCGCCCATGCGGAATTTGATGCCTGGGCATGGGTGGCGCTTGCCGGCGTGCCCGAACTGGCGGTGCCGTTCAAACGGAAAGCCTATGGGCGGGTGGCCGACATTTTCGCCCCCGTCGCCGACGATTTGAAAAGTGGCGGGGACGGCGTAATGGATCAGATTCAGGATCGCAAAACATGAAAACCATTGGCCTGATTGGCGGCATGAGCTGGCAGAGCACCCTGCATTATTACCAGATTATCAACCGCGAAACCGCCAGCCGCCGGGGGGGTCTGGCTTCGGCACCCCTGTTGATCGCTTCGGTGGATTTTGCACCCATTGCCGAAATGCAAACCCGCAACGACTGGGACGCGGCAGGCGAACTGCTGGCCGGTGAGGCCCGCCGGCTGGAGGTGGGCGGGGCCCATCTGATCGCTCTGGCCACCAATACCATGCACATTTGTGCCCCCCGGATCGAAGCGGCCATAAACCTGCCCTTTGTCCATATCGCCGACCCCACCGTCGGTGCCTTGAAGGCCCATGGCATGGGTAGGGTGGGGGTTTTGGGCACCCACTTTACCATGGAAGAACGCTTTTACCACGACCGGCTTGCCGCCGGAGGGATCGAGAGTTTTGCCCCCGGGGTTGGCCACACGGACCTGAACGCGATCATTTTTGAGGAACTGTGCAAAGGCATCGTGCGCGACCGGTCGCGCAAAACCTATATTGAGGCCATCAAGCGACTGGCGGCTCTGGGGGCTGAGGCGGTGATTTTAGGGTGCACGGAAATCGCCATGCTCATTAGTGAAAACGACAGCCCCCTGCCGGTGTTTGATACCACCGAACTGCATGCCAAAGCGCTGGTGGATATCGCTTTGGCCGAATAGCGGGGCGGTTGGCCATTTTACCTCGCGGTCGGTGCCGCATCTGTCACCATGCGTAACCCATCACACCAACCCGGCCTCCGGGGCCGGGACCTTTATCGCCAGGTTAAGCTGGGCAGGCCCCCGATCAAGTCCGGGGCGGTGGACAAAATCAGAATTCCTGCCAGTCGCTGTCCACCGCAGCGCTACCCTCTGTCAGATAGGACTTTGCTGCGCTGGCCACCTTTGATTGCAATTCCCGCACACCATTGGGCCGCGCACCATGGGCCCGCACACCATTGGGCCGCGGGTTGCTGGCCGCCGGGGCCCCCTCACCGCCAACCTTGAACTGATCAACAATCCCGTCCAGTTCACTGGCCTGGGATTCGGTTTGCTCGATGGCGGCATTGGTCTGCTCGACCAGGGCCGCATTGTGCTGGGTCATTTCGTCCATCTGGCGCACCGCCGCGTTGACCTCGCCAATGGAGGAGGCCTGCTCCCGGCTTTCCGTTGCAATGGATTGCATCAAAGACGAATTCTGGCGCACCGCTTCGAGCATTTCTTCAAGTTTGTCGGCGGCGGTGGACACCAGTTTCGAACCCTGGCTGACCTCGGTAGCGCTTTGTTCGATGAGGACCTTGACCTCCGAGGATGCCTCTGCGGCGCTTTGGGCCAGTCGGCGCACCTCTATGGCAACCACGGCAAATCCCTTGCCGGCCTCCCCGGCCCGGGCCGCCTCCACCGAGGCGTTAAGCGCCAAAAGGTTGGTCTGAAAGGCAATATCGTCAATCATGCCGATGATGTTGGAAATTTTGGCCGAAGAAGAAGTGATGCGCTCCATGGCATCATTGGCTTTATGCATGACCTCACCGCCCTTTTCGGCCGCCACCGTAACGTCATTGGCAACGGCACCCGCCTTTTCGGCCCGTTCCGCGTTCTGGGTAACGGTGGTGGCCAGTTGTTCCATGGCCGCCGAGGTCTGTTCGATGGTTGCCGCCTGGCGTGTGGTGCGTTCGGACAAATCGTTGGCGCCGGAAAGGATTTCCCCCGTCGCCGTTTTAACGCCCCGGGAGGTCAGACGTAACTGACCGACGATTTCGGTCAGTTTGTCGGCCATGGCGTTGGTGTCGTTTTTAAGCGTATCAAACGCACCCTCATACGCGCCCATGACCCGGGGGGTAAGATCAAGGCTGGACAGGGCCGACAGAACCTTGCCGGTCTCCGATATTCCGCGTTCGACAGTATCGAGTAAATTGTTGATCCCACCCGCCAGCTGATTAAGTTCTTCGTCGGCAAACTCGGTCGGGACCCGTTTTTGCAGATCCCCGGCAATGGCGGCATCGACAACAATACCGAACCCGGATTTAAGCTCACCCATCATTTCCGTTCGCTCACGGGCCACCCGTTTGATCCGTTCCGCCTCGGCTTCGGTCATGTCGCGGACCTTAAGGCCGTTTTGCTTGAACACCTCAACGGCACGGGCCATGTCGCCCAGCTCATCCTTGTTGGCAATGCCTTCGACTTCAGTTTCCAGATTGCCGTCGGCCAGGGACCGCATGGTGTCGGTCAGGCGCCCCACCGGCACCGTCACCGAACGAACAACGATAACCCCGAGAACAAGGGTGAGCAGGGCGATCGCGGTGTTAATTGCAACTGCCATCCAAAGCCGGGCCTGACTGGCGGCGGCGATACCAGCGGCATCGGCGATTAAATCAGCGCTTAGCAAGTCTTCAATCTGCTTGTAATAGCCAATATGTTTGGTTGCGATCTCAAACCAGTCCTGTGCGGTCACACCGGTCAAGGCAGCCTGAGGGCCCGCCGAGGCGATACGTTTCCTTATGGACTTGATTTCGACCATGGCCGGACCGGCCACAATCTCTTTCACGGATGCAAGCGAGGCCTCCTTAACAAAGGTACGAAACAGTTTCGAGGTTATTTCCTGTTGGGCGACCAAGCCAATAAAGATGTTGTAGGTGGCGAGATCAAACGAGCCGTTGTTAAAGCCTCTGGCGCCAACCGCTCGCTCCAGACCTGCTTTTTCCTTGACCTGCAACAACAAGTCGTAGGCAACCAGGGCGTTGACGATGCCGGGGTTTGAGGCCACTTTCTCCGCCGATTCCACGACGGTGAGCAGATCGTCAACGGCAATGGTAAAAAACTCAACCGTCTCAACTTCACTGATGGATTGCGAGATAACGTTGGCGCGAACCGCATCCAGACGTGCCAGATCGCTGATCGCCTCAAGGGCAATCTCACCCAGACGCGGCCCGAGCTTCTGGCGATGTTCAGCATTATAGGTATCGTTGTAGGCAGCCAGCGCCTTGTCGGTGGCCACCACCTGATCGGCAATCGCATCCTTGAACGCCAGCCCCCCGGAGCTGAGGAAGCCGATGGAGGCACCGCGCTCGCGCTGAAGCTGATTGATGAGCTCGGTGGCCACAGGTAATCCCTCAATCACTTTAACCAGATAGTCAGCTTCAGCGCTTTCCTGGTAATCCGTGAAAATCTGGTTGCCACCCACATATATCAGCCCGACCGCCGGGATCAGGCATATGATCGCAATGCGCAATTTGACCGAAATGTTGGACAGCAAAGAAGTGTTTTTGGTTTTGGTTTCGTTTTTCATGGGAAGTTCGGCCATATGTTTTGGGGTGCCCCGGGGTGAAGAACCGCCAATATGCTGGCGGGTTCGCAACTAATTGCATCAACTTACGGATGTGTACTTAAAAATCCGTTCCCATTCACCGGGCAGTGTCAGGGGGACCTGTCGGGCCGTTTTCAGACACAAAAAAGGCGCCCTGCAGGGCGCCTCACATTCACATCAACAATGTCGCGCGGGTCAGAGCTGCACAGTGGGGCCCATGTGCTGCGCATCCACCAGCAGGTTGTTCCAGCCATCCAGGGTGGCTTGGGCGAGGTTTTTCGCCTCAGGAATCTCGGCTTTCTTCAGCTCTTCCTCGGCGGCGAGAATGGCCGATTTGACTTCCTCGATTTCAAAGTCTGCCCCGGTCCGCGCCTCTTCCGCCAGTACCGTAAGCCCGTTTTCGGTCACTTCTGCAAAGCCCCCACGAACATAGTAGGTCCGCGATGCGTCTTTTTCCCCGTGCACAGTCACAAAGCCGGGCTTGAGCACGCTCATTAAGGCACCATGATCCCCCATGATCGTAAAATAGCCCTCGACGCCCGGCACGGTGACCGAAGTCACCATGTCGCTTAACACCAGCTTTTCCGGTGAGACGATTTCAACTTTTACCGTGTCGGCCATCCTGAATTTGCCTTCTCAGAGTCCTGTTTGGTCGCTTTTTGCGAACCGGATAACCGGGTCCGTTTGATGGATAAACGATCCACCGGATCGTTTACTCTGTCCATCTCACTCCTGGAAACGCTCTATGCGGCCTGAGCCGCCAGTTTTTGCGCCTTGGTCACCGCATCGTCGATGGTGCCGACCATATAAAAGGCCGCTTCGGGCAAATGATCATACTCCCCATCCACCAGACCCTTAAAGCCCTTGATGGTGTCTTCGAGCTTGACGAAAATCCCCGAGGTGCCGGTAAACACTTCGGCGACAAAAAACGGCTGGGACATGAAACGCTCGATCTTGCGGGCCCGGGCCACAGCCAGCTTGTCCTCTTCGGACAGCTCATCCATGCCCAAAATGGCGATAATGTCCTGAAGGGATTTATAGCGCTGCAAAATCTCCTGCACCGCACGGGCGACCTCATAATGCTCCTGGCCGACAATGCCCGGGTCAAGCATGCGTGAGGTTGAATCCAGCGGGTCCACGGCGGGATAAATGCCTTTTTCCGAAATGGCCCGGTTGAGCACCGTGGTGGCGTCCAGGTGGGCAAACGAAGTGGCGGGCGCAGTCGGTGAGATCGTCGGCAGGCACGTAAATGGCCTGCACCGAAGTGATCGAACCCTTGTGGGTGGTGGTGATCCGTTCCTGCATGGTGCCCATGTCGGTGGACAGGGTGGGCTGATAGCCCACAGCAGAAGGAATACGGCCCAAAAGGGCGGAGACCTCGGAACCCGCCTGGGTAAAGCGGAAGATATTGTCCACAAAGAACAACACGTCCTGGCCCTGATCGCGGAAATGCTCGGCAACGGTCAGGCCCGAAAGCGCCACCCGGGCACGGGCCCCCGGAGGCTCGTTCATCTGACCGAAAATCAGTGCGCATTTCGAACCCGCCGCCGAGCCGTGCTCTTTGGGGTCCTTGTTGACGCCGGATTCGATCATTTCGTGGTAAAGATCGTTGCCCTCGCGGGTACGCTCGCCCACCCCGGCAAAAACCGAATAACCGCCGTGGGAGTTGGCCACATTGTTGATGAGTTCCTGAATAAGCACCGTCTTGCCCACCCCGGCGCCGCCGAACAGACCGATCTTGCCGCCCCTGGCGTAAGGGGCGAGCAAATCCACCACCTTGATGCCGGTGACCAGGATTTGCGCTTCCGGGTTTTGCTCCACAAAAGAGGGCGCATCCTGATGGATGGCGCGGCGGATAGCGGTTTTGACCGGTCCGGCCTCGTCAATGGGCTCACCGATAACGTTCATGATCCGCCCCAGGGTCTCGTCGCCCACGGGCACCGTGATCGGTTCGCCCAGATCGGTGACCTCCTGGCCACGAACCAAACCCTCGGAGGTGTCCATGGCAATGGTGCGCACCGTGTTCTCGCCCAGGTGAAGGGCCACTTCAAGGACCAGCCTGTTGCCGTTATTGTCGGTTTCAAGGGCGTTAAGAATGGCGGGCAGGTGACCGTCGAATTCCACGTCGATAACGGCGCCGATCACTTGCACGATCCGTCCGGTAGATTTCTTGCTGGCTGGCATCTTTTGGTTCCTCGTACCGATCAGAGCGCTTCAGCGCCTGAAATAATTTCGATCAATTCCTTGGTAATCTGCGCCTGACGCTGGCGGTTAAAGCTTAAGGTCAGGCGGTCTATCATATCCCCGGCATTGCGGGTGGCGCTGTCCATGGCGCTCATTTTGGCGCCCATTTCCCCGGCACCGTTTTCCAGCAACGCCCGGAAAATCTGCACCGTGACATTGCGCGGCAACAGATCGGCGAGAATTTCCTCCTCGCCGGGCTCATAGTCATAATTGGCCACATTGACCAATTCGCTTTCGCTCTCGCCTTCGTCGGCGTCCTTAAAGGCGGCCGGCACAAGCTGCTGGGCGGTGGGGATCTGGGACATGACCGACTTGAAGCGCGAATAAAACAGGGTGGCGATGTCAAATTCACCCCCCTCGTACATTTCAAGCACCCGGCTGCCGATGGAGGCTGCATTGGCAAAACCGATCTGTTTGACGTCCTTGAACGAAATCAGATCGATGATGTGTTCCTCGAACAGGCGGCGCAAAACATCATGGCCCTTTTTGCCAACACAAAGAATTTTTACGGTTTTGCCATCCGCCAGCAGCTTTTGCGCATGATCCCGGGCCAGACGTGCAATGGACGAATTAAAGCCCCCGCACAGCCCCCGCTCGGCGGTGGCAACAATCAGCAGGTGTGTCTTGTCGGCCCCGGTGCCCTTGAGCAGGGCCGGCGCATCGTCCCGGTCCTTGTAAGCGGCGGACAGACCGGCCAGCACAATGTCCATGCGCTCCGCATAGGGGCGCGCCGCCTCGGCAAGCTCCTGGGCTTTGCGCAATTTGGCGGCGGCGACCATTTGCATGGCCTTGGTGATCTTCTGGGTCGATTTGACCGAGGCGATCCGGTTTTTCAAGTCTTTGAGTGATGCCATTTCGGCCCAGCTCCAAAGTTCAGTTTTGCCGGTTCAGGCGGGGTTATTTATTGCGTTCAGGGCGTAAAAGTTTTGCCGAACGCCTCAAGCGCGGCGATCAAGCGTTGCTTGATATCATCGGTAACCTCTTTTTTGCTTGCGATGTCGGACAACAGATCGGCGTGCTTTGCGCGCAACACACCCAAAAGGCCGGCCTCATAGGCCTGCACGGAGCGCACCGGCACATCGTCCACATAACCGTTGACCCCGGCAAACATGATGACCACCTGTTCTTCGGTTTTTAACGGCGAGAACTGAGGCTGTTTTAAAAGTTCCACCAGCCGGGCGCCACGGTTGAGCAACCGCTGGGTAGCGACATCAAGATCGGAGCCGAACTGGGCAAAAGCGGCCATTTCCCGATACTGGGCCAACTCCCCCTTGATGGAACCGGCCACCTGTTTCATGGCCTTGATCTGGGCGGCGGACCCCACCCGTGAAACTGACAGGCCCACATTGACCGCCGGGCGCACGCCCTGAAAAAACAGCTCGGTCTCAAGGAAAATCTGACCATCGGTGATGGAGATCACATTGGTGGGAATATAGGCGGAAACGTCGTTGGCCTGGGTTTCAATCACCGGCAGGGCGGTCAACGAGCCCGAACCATGGGCTTCGTTGAGTTTGGCGGCCCGTTCGAGCAGGCGCGAGTGAAGGTAAAACACATCGCCGGGATAGGCTTCGCGCCCGGGGGGGCGGCGCAGCAGCAATGACATCTGGCGATAAGAGACGGCCTGTTTGGACAGATCGTCATAGGCGATCACGGCGTGCATGGCGTTGTCACGGAAAAACTCGCCCATGGCGCAGCCGGTAAACGGGGCCAGAAACTGCAGGGGGGCCGGATCGGAAGCGGTGGCGGCGACAATAATGGAATATTCCATGGCGCCGGCGTCTTCGAGCACTTTGGCAAACTGGGCAACGGTAGAGCGCTTCTGACCCACGGCCACATAGATGCAATAAAGTTTTTCATTCTCGTCGTTGCCGGCGTGGGCGGGCTTTTGATTAAGGAACGTATCGAGAATAATGGCGGTCTTGCCGGTCTGGCGATCGCCGATGATCAGTTCGCGCTGGCCCCGACCCACCGGGATCATGGCATCAATGGCTTTAAGACCGGTGGACATGGGTTCATGGACCGAACGGCGGGGTAAAATACCCGGCGCTTTGACATCGACCCGGGCCCGGGTCTTGGTCTTGATCGGCCCCTTGCCGTCGATGGGATTGCCCAGACCGTCCACCACCCGACCGAGCAGTTCCTTGCCGATGGGCACATCGACGATGGCACCGGTGCGCTTGACGGTATCGCCTTCCTTGATGTCCCGGTCAGAGCCGAAAATCACCACCCCGACATTGTCACTCTCAAGATTGAGCGCCATGCCTTTAATGGCACCGGGGAATTCCACCAGTTCACCGGCCTGCACATTGTCGAGGCCGTAAACCCGGGCAATGCCGTCACCCACCGAGAGCACCTGACCGACTTCGGAGACCTGGGCCTCCTTGCCGAAATCCTTGATCTGATCCCTAAGGATGGCGGAAATTTCCGCCGCTTTGATATCCATTACCCGACCTCTTTCATGGCCATTTTCATGGCGGTCAATTTTGTGCGCAAGGACGTGTCGATCATTTGCGAGCCGACCTTGACCTGCAGCCCGCCGATCAAAGTGGGATCGACACGCGTATCCAGGGCAATCGAATTGCCCAGTTTTTTCTTCAGCGCCACTGCCAGACCCTTTTTGTGGGCCGCCGACAGGGGTGTCGCGGAGGTGATTTCGGCCCGCATTTCGCCCCGGGCGCCCGCAGCGAGACGCTTGAACTCGCCGATCATGGTCACCAGGGCGAACAAACGCCGGTTGCGGGCCACCAGACTTAAAAAGTTGGCCACGAGCCCGATGGCGCCGGCCTTTTTGATGATGGCGGCGATGGTGGCGGATTTGTCATCGGCCGATATAACCGGTGAGCGCAGGAAACTGGCAAAATCGTCGCTGGTGCCGGCCAGCTGGGCCACCTGATCAAGACCCGCCTCCACGTCTGCCAGTTCGCCAGCCTCACCGGCCAGATCAAACAGCGCCGACGCATAAGGACGGGCAATATGGCTTAGAACTGAATTGTTTGCGCTCAACGGTCCTTCAAACCCCCGGTCCCTCAAACCCCCATGAAACCCGCTCTGGGGCCCCATAATTTCCAGCGCCACCCGGCCCGCCCGGTTCGTACATGTCCGACAGGGCTGGCGGTTGGCAATTGACGTAGAAATGGCCCCGGTGCCGGGGCCTTTTTTGCATTTCGCGGGTCCGAATACCACGCGCTTTAAGGCCGCGCAAGCGGTGGCGGGTTTGAATCTGACATCGCTAGTAAAAGCTCATGGGATCAATATCCACCTGAACGCGCAAGTTGCCGCGAACCGGGGGGCCATTGGCCAGCCAGAACCGGACATAAGCGGAAAGATCAAACCCCTTGAAAGCCTTGGCCAGCAGCCGGACCCGGTGGCGGCCGCGAACCATGGCCACCGGCGCATCGGCGGGTCCGAAAAGCGCCACCCCCTCCGCCCGGGGCGCCCCCTGCAGCAGGGTCCGGGCGTGACCGAACGCCACATCATGTTCGGTGGCCGAAACCACCAGGGCGGCCAGCCGACCAAAAGGCGGCATGCCCGCTTTTTCGCGGGCGGCCAGTTCATGGGCGTAAAACGCTTCCCGGTCGCCCCGGACCATGGCGGCAATAACGGGATGCTCGGGCACGTGGGTTTGTAAAAAGGCTTTGCCGTGCTGGCTGGCCCGCCCGGCCCGCCCGGTCACCTGGGTAAGGATCTGAAAGGTTTTTTCCCCGGCCCGAGGGTCACCGTGGGACAGCCCCAGATCAGCATCGAGCACCCCCACCAGGTTAAGGGCGGGAAAATGGTGTCCCTTGGCCACCAGTTGGGTGCCGATGATCAGATCATGTTCGCCAGCGGCAATCTCGGCAAACCGGGCCCGCAACTGGCCAATGCCGCCACTGTCCGAAGACAAGACCACCCGGCGGGCATCGGGGAACCGTATCGCGGCCTCCTCGGCAATGCGCTCGATGCCCGGCCCCACCGCCACCAGCGCATCTTTTGCCCCGCAGGCGCCACACGTATCCGGAATTGCGGTTTCGTGGCCGCAATGGTGGCACATCAAACGCCCTCGAAACCGGTGCTGGACCAGCCAGGCGGCGCAGTCCGGGCACTGATACTGATGACCGCACTGGCGGCACAGGGTTAAGGGAGCATAGCCGCGACGGTTCAAAAACAACAACACCTGTTCGCCGCGATCCAGGGTGGCAAAAATTTCCCTCGCCAGACGCGGTGCGATCCATTCACCCTTTTCAGGTCCTTCGGTGCGCATGTCGATGGCCGCAATGTCAGGCAGGGTGGCGCTGGCGTGGCGCCGGGGCAGGACAATATGTGCGTAGCGCCCCGAATTGGCGTTGTTCCGGCTTTCCACCGAAGGAGTAGCCGAGGAGAGAATGACTTTTGCCCCGGCCAGCCTGGCCCGGACTACAGCCATGTCGCGGCCATGATAATTGACCCGCTCAGCCTGTTTGAAAGCACCGTCATGTTCTTCGTCAATCACGATGAGCCCCAGATCGGGAAACGGCAAAAAAAGAGCCGAGCGGGCACCCACCAAAGCGGGCACCTTTCCGTTTGCCACCGCCCGCCACATGCGGGTCCGCTGGGCCGGGGTCATATCGGAATGCCATTCCCCGGGCCGGGCGCCAAACCGAGCCTCGAACCGGTCGAGAAATGCATGGGTGAGGGCAATTTCGGGCAACAGGATCATCACCTGACGATCGTCTCGCAAACAATCGGCTACGCTTTCGAAAAACACCTCGGTCTTGCCCGATCCGGTCACCCCGTCGATCAGGGCGACACCAAATCCGTCACCGGTTTCCCTCAGTTTTGCTAACGCACGGGTTTGATCCGGGTTCAGTTCGGTTTTGGCAAAATCGGGGTCTGGCGCGCCCACGGGCGGCGGCGGGGGCACAGCGATCTGTTCGAGGGTGCCAAGTTTTGCCAACCCCTCGATAACCGAAGGAGAAACACCGCTGGCCCCCACAAGGGTTGATTTGGCCCAGGCCATGCCGTCGGCGGTCAGTTCGAGCACCCGTTTTCGGGCCCCGGTCAAACGTTCGGGGGGCGGGCCCGCCAGCCGAAAGGCGGTCAAAAGCCGTTCGGGCTCCAGCGCCTCGCGGGACCGCAATACCGAGCGCACCACCATCCCCGGCTGCGACAGGGTATAGCGGGCGATCCAGTCCACAAGATCGAGCAATTCGCCGGGCAGGTCGGGCACATCGAACCGGTGGGAAATATCACGCAACCGATTATGGGCCACCATGTCCTTTGGCGGGCCCCAGACGACCCCGAGCGTGTCACGCGGGCCCAGTGGAACACTCACAATGGTCCCGCGCCCGACCACCATGCCTTCGGGCACCCGGTAGGTATAGGGGCGCTCGACAGCAACCGCTACCATGACTGCAACCATATTCGGGGCGATTGCCACCAGCGGGCTCCATTGTTTTAGGGCCGGGTTTTAGGGCCAGGTCTTAGGGCCAGGTTTTAGGGCCAGGTCTTAGGGTCAGGTCACGGACTCATGAACGGGCGCGATACGCTTTATCACCCGTTACGAATCACCCGGTCAATTATCGCGCCCTCTTTGGCTTTCGGTAATCCCCCCTGGGGTATGTTGGGGCGATGACCGAGATTTTAATCCCCGTGGATGCCGATATTCGACACCTGGTTGCCTCCTGGTTGCAGGAAATGACTGACGTGCGCCGGCTGGCCACCAATACGCGAACCGCCTATGAGCGCGACGTGTGCCAGTTCCATGTTTTTCTCGCCGATCACAGCGGCGGCACTGTTGGCCGCACGACCTTAGCCGATTTGCGGCCCCATGATCTGCGTGCATTTCTGGCCCGCCGGCGGGCGGGAAATGCCGGTTCGCGCACGCTGTCGCGGGCCCTTTCAGGGCTAAAATCATGGTTTCGGTATCTTGAGCGCGAGGGGATCGCTTCGGGGGATGCTTTAGCGGCGATCTCATCGCCGAAAAAAGCAAAGTCCATTCCCAAGGCGCTTACGATCTCCCAGGCCCGCCGCCTCGTATCCGACACCATCGCTGCCAATGAGGTGCCGTGGATCGTGGCCCGGGACCACGCGGTGCTCGCCCTCTTGTATGGGGCCGGGTTGCGCATTGGTGAAGCCCTGTCCCTGACCAGCGCTGATCTGGCCGACAAGGCTGTCCTGCGGGTGACCGGCAAGGCCAACAAGACCCGGCTGGTGCCGCTTTTGCCGGCGGTGTGGTCGGCACTGGAGCACTATACCACCATCTGCCCCTATATTGTCGGGCCGGCGGAGCCGGTATTTCGCGGCTTGAAAGGCGGCCCCCTTTCGCCCCGGCTCATTCAAAAGAAAATCGAACTCATGCGCTCCGCCCTGGGGCTGCCGGCCACGGCCACCCCCCACGCCCTGCGCCATTCGTTTGCCACCCATTTGCTTGGTTCGGGCGGAGATTTGCGCACGATTCAGGAATTGCTGGGGCACGCATCCCTGTCTTCAACCCAGGTCTATACAAAGGTCGATACCGCCCATCTGCTTTCCGCTTACCGGCGGGCCCACCCGCGAAATTAAAAGCCAGACGCAAAAGCCAACCGCTTACCCGCGAACTTCCCCGGCGGGCATTGTCCCCCAGCCGCCACCGCCCGCCGTTTCGATTTCAATCTCGTCGCCGGGCTCTAGCGCCACCCCGCTGGCAAAGCCTAAATTTTCGCTGGCCCCGTTCCGGCGGTGCACCCGAACCCGGTTTGTCCCCCCCGCACGACCGCCGTTGGCGCCCCATACCGGCACCCGGTTGCGCGAAAACCCCACCGAGAGCATCGCCTGACCCCCCATTCGATACTGGGTCATGACCCCCCGTCCGCCACGAAACCGCCCCTGATCGGGCGCCGGCGGAGCGGCCAGCTTCTTGTATCCCACCTCGATACCATATCTCGCCTCACAGATTTCCACCGGACAATTGAACGTATCCCCATGGCTGGCTGAATACATGGCATCGAGCCCGTCGCGCTCCGCTGTGGCCCCCCAGCCCCCCATTTGCGGCTCGACCATGGTATAACGGCGCCCGGTGTCGGGATGAACGCCCGCCAGCACCGTGCCGCAGATCGAGGCGAAATGCCCTGCTGGAAGCCGTGCCGGCATTACTTTGGCCATGGCCTGCCACAACATGTCATAAAGCCGGATCCGGGTTTCAAAATAAAAGCCGTGGGGCGCCGAGCCCGTGGCATGAAAAATCGTGCCCGGCTCGGTTATGACCTCAAGGGGGCGAAATGAACCGGCGTTGGCAAAAAGGGTCGGGTCGGTCAGCGCCTTGAAAATCATCTGGCCCGAGATAACCGCCCCGTCGCGGCTGGTATTGTAGGGGGCGGCGCGCTGGGCCGGGTTGCCGCGCAAATCCACTTCGAACCGGTTCGGAGAAATGGTAATCGCCGCCCGCCAGCACGTACCGTCATCCTGTTCTTCAGTGATCGTAAATTTACCGTTGGGCAGTCCGGATAAACCGCTCAGAGCCCGTTGCTCACCGGTTTCGAACAGATCGGCCAGCGCCGTGAAAAAATCCGGCAACCCATAGGTTTCCACCAGTTGGACAATACGCTTTTCCGCCCGGCGCCCGGCGGCAATTTGCGCCCATAGATCGCCCACCACAAAATCGGGCAACCGGGAATTGACGGCGATGATATCAAAAACCGGCGCGATTTTTTTCCCCCCCTCAAAGAGCTTTACCGCCGGCAGCCGCAGCCCCTCGGCAAAGATCTCGCCCACATCGGTGGCCATGGAACCGGCAACCTTGCCGCCCACATCGTTCCAGTGGGCAATCGAAGCGCTCCAGGCCACCCGTTCGCCGTTCACAAATACGGGCAACGCGATCACCACATCGTTCAAGTGGGTGACACCACCGAAATAGGGATCATTGGTGATGAACATGTCGCCGGGCTGAATGTGCCCGTCACCATGAATTTCGATAATGCGCCGGACTGCCTTGTCGAGCACCCCGACAAAGGTCGGAATACCCGCCCCCGAACTGATCAGATTACCCGCAGCATCGGTAATGCCGGTCCCCACATCGAGCACTTCATAAATGATCGGACTCATGGCGGTTTTTTTCAATACCGCGAACATTTCATCCGCCGAAGCAATCAGCCCCGCCTGAATGACCGACACCGTGAACGGATCGGCGGCGGGGGCCACTATTGATCCGCGTGGAGGTAAATATCGCGGGAAAAACCGGACAATATTTCCGGCCCATCGGCCCCCAGGACAACGATTTCCTCTAACCGGATGCCAAACCGGCCCGGCAGGTAAATGCCCGGCTCAATGGAAAATACCATATTCTCGTCCAGCACCGTTTCCGAGGTCGCGGTAATATAGGGCGGTTCATGCACTTCAATGCCAAGGCCATGGCCGGTGCGATGGACAAAAAACTCCCCATACCCGGCATCGGTGATGACCTTTCGCGCCGCCGCGTCCACATCCTTCGCTTTTACCCCCGGCCGGGCCGCCGCCATGGCTGCCACAACCGCGGCCTCGACAATCCCGTGGACGGCCTCATAGCCCTCCGGCGGCGATCCGACCACGCCCATTCGGGTCATGTCGGAGGGAAACCCGTCTTTTTTTGCGCCAATATCCATGACCACCACATCACCGGCTGCCAGTTTTTTCCTGCCCGGCTGGTGATGGGGAAAAGCCCCGTTCGGCCCCGCCGCCACAATGACAAAAATCGGGGTCGCGCCCTGGGCGAGAAACGACGCCTTGATGACTTCGACAATTTCAAGCTCGGAAACGCCGGGCCGAATAGCGGCCATACCCGCACCCATGGCCACGTCATTGACGGCGGCGCTCTTTTTCAGCAGATCGATTTCACCCCCATCCTTACGCATGCGCAGTTCCCCAAGAGTGGAGCCGGTAAATTCATGATGTGCTCCGGGCAGTTCCCCAAGCGCCAGCAGCGCAAAATCGGCCCGCATGGTTTCATCCAGCACCACCCGGGCGGCCCCGGCCCCGCCGGCGGCGGCCAGCGCGTCTTTAAGGGCGGCATCAGGGCCGATATCATCGCGCCATTCAAAAAACGAAATGCCCGTATGCTCCCGCGACCCTTCGGCATTCAGGGCCGGCATCAAAAACGCCTCGCCCGCCGGCCCGACCAGCAACAGGCAGGCCCGCTCATCGGCGTGGGGAGAAAACCCCAGCAGCCAGCGCATATGCGCCCCCGGCCCCAGCGCCACCAGGTCAACCCGCTTGTCCGCCATGGCCACGCGCAGCCGCTCAAGACGCTTGTTTTCTGACCGCATTTATCAAGTTCCTTTTCGTTTTTTCAAAAAGCGTACAGACAATCAGTTTTTATCCGAAATGCCGTAAATTTCCGCCGCCCGCTCCGCCGTAATCAAACCATTTCGAACATCCTCGCGCACCGCCGCTGGCGAACGCTCGGCTGGCGCACCAATCCCGCCTCCGTTTCCGGTAACGATGCGAATGACATCGTCCTTGTTCATGGTCAGGCCCGACACGAACGAATAGTGCTCTTTGGTGCCATCGGTGCGAATGACCTCCACATAGTTGGGCGATCCCTCATGGCCCCCATCCAGCGCCCAGGCGGGAAATTTCGAGCGGGTATAACCAGCGGTAAGAAAACTTCCGTCAGCCCGGATGCGGTAATCCAGCCGGATGCCGCGGCCCCCGGTAAACCGGCCCTCGCCCCCCGGCTCGAGATTAAGCTCCATCCGGTCGATGATCAAACCGTTGCGCGCCTCGTTGATTTCCGCCGGGCAGTTGTAGGTCTCGCCGTGGAACCCGCAAAAAATCGCCGAGTTGCCGTCACCTTTGCGACTGGCGCCCCAACCGCCCAACTGGGGTTCAATGATCGTATATTGCCGACCGGTATCGGGGTGGGTACCGCCAATGAACGTGCCGCACACGGAAGCAAAATGGCCCGAGGCCAGCCGGTCGGGCATATGCTGGGCTAAACAGCGCCAGATCAGATCATACACCCGCAATTCGATCTCATAGTAAAAGCCGATGGGTGCGGGCTCTTTGGCGTGAAAAACCGACCCCTCCCGGGTAAGCAGCGTAATGGGCCGAAACGAGCCCTCATTGCACGGCGAATAGGGGTCGGTAAGAGATTTGAAAATCATCTGGGCCGCCACCATCACCCCGTCGCGGCTGGTATTGACCGGGTTGGGCGCCTGATCGGGATTGTCGCGCAGATCAAGGATGAATTCGGTGTCGGTGATTTCGATCTTGACGTTGAAAATGCGCCCGTCGTCCTGTTCCTCCGATAGCTCGAACCTGCCATGGGGCACTTTTGCCAACGCGGCCAGAGAACATTTCTCGCCAAAATCCATAAAAGCGGCCATGGCATTTACAAACGTGCCGACCCCGTATTTTCCCGCCAGATCATCGAGCCGCTTGGCCCCGATCCGCACGGAGGCAATAGCGGCCCACACATCGCCTTCGAGCACGTCCGGCATGCGCGAATTGACCTTGATAATGTCCATGACCGAGCGCACCGGCGCACCCTTTGAAATGATCTTGATGGCCGGCAGGCGCAGCCCTTCCTGAAATATTTCTGTGGCATCCCCGGTCAGAGAGCCCGGCGCCATGCCGCCCACATCGGAATTATGGGCAATGTTGGCCGTCCAGGCGATAATGCGTCCATCAGCAAAAACCGGCATGGCAACGATAATGTCATTCAGGTGGGTGACGCCGCCATAGTAAGGATCATTGGTGGCAAACACATCGCCGGGCGCGATATCATCGGGTTGGTCGAACTTTTTGACAATCACCTTGACCGCCTTGTCGAGCACCCCGATGAACGCGGGTATGCCGGCCCCCGAACAGGCCAGTTCGCCCCGGGCATCGAGAATGCCGGTGCCCATGTCGAGCACCTCGTAAATGATGGAACTCATGGCGGTCTTGCGCATGGCAGCAAACATTTCATCGGCTGCCGCCTGCAGGCAGTTTTCAATGATTTCCTGGGTAATGGGGTCGTTGGCCAACTGGTTCATGTCCTGCTCCCTCATGCGCCTAAATGAATTTCAATATTGCCAAAGCCATCCACCTTTGCCCGGTTCCCCGGGTGAATGACGGCAGTCATGCCCGGGTCCTCGACAATGGCGGGCCCGTCAAATGCCATGCCTGGCTCAAGTTTCGTGCCGTCATAAATGGCCGCCTCATGCACCCCCTCAAGGGCGAAATCCACCTCTCGCTGGCCTTTGTATGCCGCTCCGGGGTCGGCCGGACCTTGTGGTTTTTTCTCGATGGCGAGCCGCCCCACTTCAGCGGAAGCCACTAAATGAATGCCGACCATTTCCACCGGCGCATCGAGCCG
>JAADFY010000187.1 GCA_013152625.1 Alphaproteobacteria bacterium | reverse complement strand
GGCGGTCCCCGCATACCGGCCGGGCAGATCAACAACAGGAACGCCCTCGTGGGCCTTTTGCATGAACTCGGACCAGATCTGGCTGGGAAATGAACTGCCACCTACACTGTTCATTGGCGAATTGTCGTCGTTGCCGAGCCAGACGCCGGTGATCATGCGCCCGGAATAGCCCACAAACAATGCGTCGCGGAACCTTTGCGAGGTGCCGGTTTTGCCGGCAATCGGCCACCCTTCCAGCTTGGCGTTGCGGCCCGACCCCGAAGTTGTGGCATAGGACAGCATGTCATTCATGGCCGCCACGTTCGCCTCGGAGGCCACCCGGCCCGGCCCGGCGGGAATGCGCTCATAAAGCACTTCGCCCTCCACCGTCCGGATGGAGTTGATCACGTAGGCGATAACCCCCATGCCGCCATTGGCAAATGGCGCATAGGCCGATGTGAGCTCCAGCAGCGAGATTTCAGCGGTCCCCAGGGCAATGGAGGGGACCGGATCGATCCGGGAGGATATGCCTAACTTGTACGCGGTGTTGACCACCTGCTGGGGCCCCACATCAATGGCAAGTCGGGCGGCGATGGTGTTGAGGGACTGGCCAAGGGCTTCGCGCAGGGTAACGCGGCCATAAAATTTTTCCGAAAAGTTCAGCGGCGCCCAGCCCTCATATTCAAACGGCTCATCGACAATTTCGGTATCCGGGGTCAGGCCGGCTTCCAGGGCGGCGAGATAGACGATGGGCTTGAACGCGGAGCCGCTCTGCCGGCGGGCCGTTACCGCCCGGTTATAGGAGCTTTCGGTATAATCCGTGCCGCCAACAATGGCTTTGACTGCGCCATCGGTACTCATGGCGACCAGGGCACCCTGGGAAAATCCGCGTTCTTCACCATTGGCATTGACGGTTTCGCGGATGACGAATTCGGCCTGTTTTTGCAGCTCCCAGTCAATCGTGGTGGAGACGATCACGTCCTGTTCCACTGGGCCAATATAAGATTGCATCAGAGTTTCCACCCAGTCGGCGACATAATATTCTGCCCCGGCAATGCGGGTGCGAATGCGCTTGTTGGGATCAATGGCAGCGGCGGCGGCCTCTTCGGTGGAAATAAAGCCTTCTTCGGCCATGGCGTTCAACACCACCCGGGCTCGGGTGGCCGCCCGTTCGGGGTGGCGATCGGGGGAAAGGCGCGAGGGGGCCTTTAACAGGCCCGCCATCATGGCCGCTTCGCCAAGGGACAGGTTGCGGGCCGATTTGCCGAAATAACGCTGGGCGGCAGCTTCAATGCCATATGCGCCAGCGCCGAAATAGACCCGGTTCAGGTACAGCTCCAAAATCTCGTTTTTGGAATAGGTGCGCTCCAGCCACATGGATAAAAGCGCTTCCTGAATCTTGCGTCCATAGGTCTGGTCGGGGGACAGAAAGAGGTTTTTTGCCACCTGCTGGGTAATGGTGGAGCCGCCAGCGGTAATGCGTCCGGCCACGGTATTGTTGATAAAGGCGCGCAGCACACCGACGGGATCTATGCCTACATGGGTGAAAAACCGACGGTCCTCAATGGCGATGACCGCACTGGGCACAAAATAGGGCAATTCGTGCAAAGCCACCGCTTCGCCCCCCATTTGGCCGCGATTGGAAACCAGCCGACCGTCAGCGGCCTCAATGCGGATATTGGCCGGTCGCTGGGGCACCGCCCACGTGCCAGCGGCCGGCAATTGCATGCCGTAATAAGCGACAATACCCGCCACACCAATACCGGCCCAGATGGCGAGCACAAATCCCCAATAGACCAAACGGGTAATCACACCGCCCAGGGTGGCCGGACGCTGGCGGCGCCGACTCCGGCTATTCTGGTTCCGGGATCGCGATCTGGCCGTCTTGCCGGGTTTCGGTGATTTTTTTCCAGGCCGGGGTTTGCCGCTCTTGCCCGTTCCGCCACCGGTGCTGCCAATGCGGTCTTCAGGGCTTAGGCCGATGTCAAGCGAGCTGCGGGACCTGGCTGCCAATTCAATAGCCTTGCAATTTAGGACAAGCGCCGACCGGTGTATTCCTGCAACGGTCAGCGCCAAGTGGTCTTTAGCCTAAATGTGGCCGGTTTAAGGGCAGGTAAACCGGCAAGCGCACAATGGAGGGCGGGAATTGAGCCGGTGTGGCGCAAAATTACCTGCTCAGGCGTCCACATCGGCTCGGCTGATCAACAAGCAATTTGCGCCGGCGCGCGAGTGGTCTATAAGTGGCGTGAACGCATGGTTAACAAAAAACTCGATTGGGAGGCCCTCATGAAATGGTTTAGCGAAAAATTCATTCCAAGCTTTATTGCCGGCATTGTGCTTTTGGTGGTGTTGCTTATCTGGAATAATGTCAGCGGCGGACAGGTTACAGGCTGGTTCGGCGTTGCCACTACGACCCAGCTTGACGAGGCTGTGGCCGGGGCAAGCGCTGCCGGCGAACCCGGTCCTGCTGGTGAACCCGGTCCCGCTGGCGAGCCCGGACCTGCCGGGCCCGAAGGCCCCGCCGGACCCCAAGGTGAGATCGGCCCGCAAGGTGAGCCGGGACCCGCCGGTGCCGACGCAATGGCCGATGGGGCGCAAAGTGAAATGGGGCCTGTTGGACCCGCCGGCCCCCAGGGCGAGCCCGGACCTCAAGGTGAAGCTGGTCCCGCCGGGGCTGATGGTGCTGCAGGTGCTGATGGCGCCCAAGGGCCTCAAGGTGAAACGGGGCCTGCTGGACCCGCCGGAGCTGATGGTGCTGCAGGTGCCGATGGTGCCGATGGTGCCCAAGGCCCTCAGGGTGAACCCGGACCCGCAGGGCCCCAGGGCGAGCCCGGCGCGGCGGTTGCTGCAACCGGGGGTTAAGAGTTTCCCCACCAACACAGCCGTCCGGTTCCATCACAGCCGGGCGGCGAATGTGGATACAAAAATACCGGGGCCATGGCTCCGGTATTTTTTTGGTCTGAAATCATCCGGCGACGGAAAATCAGACGTCGAGATTGGCTACGTTCAAGGCGTTTTCCTGTATGAATTCCCGGCGCGGCTCCACCAGATCGCCCATAAGCTGGGAAAACGTCAGATCGGCAACATCGGTTTCACGAATTTGCACCTGAAGCAGGGTGCGCACATTCGGATCGAGGGTGGTTTCCCATAATTGCTCGGCGTTCATCTCGCCAAGACCTTTAT
Source organism: Alphaproteobacteria bacterium (assembly GCA_013152625.1). GTDB lineage: Bacteria > Pseudomonadota > Alphaproteobacteria > Rhizobiales > Devosiaceae > JAADFY01. Next base: position 239 of record JAADFY010000187.1, on the reverse strand, counting down.
ACCGTTGAAGATAAATGCCCTTGTTGCCAAAGGCGATTACCTTGGAAAACAGCGAAGCGGGGCCGTATATCTCTTCGGTGACCTCTTTTCGGGCCAGCCGGGCGATGCCACCGTAAATTCCGTCGAAATGCTCGGTCAGCTGGCGCAATTTGCGGGCGTCGGCGGAGGCCAGCAGCGGGGCATCCAGCCGGTGGGTTTCGGTAACACCGCGCACCGTGCGGGTAAACTCGAGCCCGCCG
>JAADFY010000186.1 GCA_013152625.1 Alphaproteobacteria bacterium | reverse complement strand
CCTGTGTTTCCAGACCGATCTGGCGCCCGATGAAATTTTCGTCGAGGGGATCACCAGTATTTCGCCCACCGATATTGCGGTGGCTGCCGATCTGGGGTTCAAAATCAAGCTGCTGGGGCTGTCCCAACGCTCCGCCGAGGGGATCGAACAGCGGGTGCACCCCACACTGGTGCCAAAAGGTTCGGCCATTGCCGGGGTGGACGGGGTGCTTAACGCCGTTGTGCTTGAAACCAACCATGTCAGCGAACTGATGATGGCGGGACCGGGGGCAGGGGGCGATGCCACCGCCGCCTCGGTGCTTTCTGACATCATGGATATTGTGCGCGGCCACCGGGTGTTGCCCCTGGGGGTGCCTGCAGACCAGCTTTCCCCTTATGTACGGGCGCCCATGCGGGCCCATGAGGGGGGCTATTATGTGCGCTTCAATGCCCGGGACGTGGCCGGGGCGTTAGGCGCCATTGCCGCGCGCATGGGTGAGGCGGGCATATCCATTGAAAGCGTCATTCAGCGGCCCGATCTGGCCGAACCTGTGCCCACGCCGGAAGGCGAACCGGCGTCGCCCACCCGCACGATCATCATTATCACCCAGCAAACCACAGAACTGGCGGTGCGCGAGGCCATGAAACAGATCGCCGATGACGGCTTTACTGTCGGTGACCCCCAGCTTATCCGCATCGAACGGTTTTAGGCGTCGACACAAATGCCCCAGGACGCTAGCACGTCCTATGGATGGTTCTGAACGCCTGTTCCTGAACGTATCGAACTCCATCACCGACCGGCGATGGACCGACCGGCTCAACGACGCCGGTTCCCGCACCGCCATGGCCATGGCCCAGCGTCATGCGATACCGGAAATTCTCGCCCGGATTTTGGCCGCCCGTGGGGTCGAACTCGATGAAACCGAGGCTTTTCTGGCGCCCACAATTCGCGAACTGATGCCCGATCCGTCGGTTTTGGTGGGTATGGAGCAGGCGGTGGAGCGGCTGGCTGGGGCGATTCTTTCAGGCGAAAAGGTCGCTTTGTTTGGGGACTATGATGTGGACGGGGCATGCTCGAGCGCCCTGATGGTGAGGTTTCTGGGCGGGTGCGGCCTTGAACCGCTGGTGCATATACCTGACCGGATCGTGGAGGGGTATGGCCCTAACATTCCAGCCATAGACGCGCTGATCGATGCCGGGGCCACTTTGCTGGTCACCCTGGATTGCGGCACCACATCCGTTGCCGCCCTCACCCATGCGGTCGAGCGGGGTATCGATGTTGTGGTCATCGATCACCACCTCGCACATGGCGACCTGCCGCCGGCACTGGCGGTGGTCAATCCAAACCGGGCTGATGATCTGTCGGGGCTGGGGCATTTGTGCGCCGCCGGGGTGACGTTCATGGTTCTGGCCGGGCTGGCCCGACACCTGCGCAAAACCGGGGCATCCCCCCCTGATTTAATGGCCATGGTCGACCTTGTGGCCCTGGCCACCATTTGCGACGTGGTGCCCCTTAAGGGATTAAATCGGGCGTTTGTCCGGCGGGGCATCGAGATCATGCACCGGGGGGACAATGCCGGTATTGTGGCGCTGGCCATGGCGGCGCGTATTTCGGGGCCGGTCAGCGCCTATCATCTTGGGTATCTGATCGGCCCGCGCATCAACGCCGGGGGTCGCATTGGTGATGCCAGCGCCGGCGCAAAACTGCTGGCCACCGCCCATGAGCATGAGGCGTTTGAAATTGCCCAACGGCTTAACGAACTTAATGCAGAGCGCCAGACCATCGAGCGGCGGGCGGTGGAAGAAGCCGTGGCGGTGGCGGATGCGGAAATCGGCGACGGCGAGGGGCCGGCGGTTCTGGTGGTGGCTTCGCCGGACTGGCACCCGGGCGTTGTGGGGCTGGTGGCGGCGCGCTTACGCGAGCGGTTTGGCCGGCCCGCATTTGCGGTGGCCCAGAACAGTGCCGGGGGAGGCACCGGTTCCGGGCGATCCATACCGGGGGTGGACCTTGGGGCGGCGGTTCTGGCGGCGGTGGATGACGGCACCATCGAAAAAGGGGGCGGGCACGCCATGGCGGCGGGGATCAGCTTGAACCCGGACCAGCTTGGCCCGTTTCGCGCCGCCATGCAGACAGCTCTGGGGGCGCAGGTGGCCGAAAAGATGAAATTGCGCTCCATTGCCATCGATGCGGCGTTAACGGCCCGGTCCCTGAATATTGATTTGCTGACCGAAATGGAGCGGGCGGGACCGTTTGGCGCCGGAAACAGCACGCCGGTTCTCGCGCTTCCGGCCCATACTGTCAGCTATGCCAAAGTTGTGGGCAAAGGCGGGCATGTCTCGGCGACACTTCGCGCCGGTGACGGTGCCAGCATCCGGGCGATTGCCTTTGGCGCCGCCGATACGCCGCTTGGGCACGCCCTGCTCGAAGCGCCCGGCGGGCCGCCGCTGCATGTGTGCGGAACCGCATCGATAAATGTCTGGCAGGGGCGGTCCGAGGCGCAGTTTCGGGTCCTTGATGTGGCAAAACCACAACCTTGAATGGTGCCTGTCCGGCCACCAGTGCTATGCCAAAGCGGCAACCGATCCAGCCCGATACTTGCAATGTTGCGGCCCGATTGGCATATTTGATACTGAAAAGGAAAAGGGAGACTTTGGCACTCCGGGAGATAACCACACGTTTGGGCGGTTAGTTGCCGGATGCTGACAGGGATTGTCATGCAATTGCGGGGGCGTACGCAATGAACGAACTTAACGCAAATAGTCAGGGACGACCGGTGTCTTTGGGGACGCGAATATTTTCGTATCTGCTGGGCGCGGTCGGGCAGGTTGTAATGGGCCGGCCACGGGTGGGCGGTGTGACCTTTGTCATGCCCTCGGGCAGATCATACACCGTCGGTGAACGGATCCCCGGCCTGCACGCAACGATCAAACTGAACAATTTCAAGGTCCTTGGCGAAGGTATTCGCCGTTCGACGGTGGGGTTCGCCGCTTCTTACATCAAAGGCGATATCGAGGTGGATGACCTGACCGCCCTGTTCCGGTTTGTGCTGCGAAATCAGGACAAGCTGGGCAATCCGACACCGGGGTTTTTCCGCCGTGCGGCCAACGACATGGCCTTTCACCTCTCACGTCGGAACACCCGGGAGGGGGCAAAAAAGAACATTTCCGAGCATTATGATCTGGGCAATTCGTTTTATGGCGAATGGCTGGATCCGACCATGACCTATTCGTCGGCCATTTTTACCGAAGAGGGCCAATCGCTGGAAGACGGCCAGATCGCCAAATACCGGCGGGTGGCGGATCTTGCCGGGGTTAAAAACGATGCCCGGGTGCTGGAGATCGGGTGTGGATGGGGCGGTTTTGCTGAAACCCTGGCCAAGGATTACGGGGCTCATCTGCGAGGCATTACCCTGTCCCGGGAGCAGCTTGAATTCGCGC
>JAADFY010000185.1 GCA_013152625.1 Alphaproteobacteria bacterium | reverse complement strand
ATCTGGGGCGAGCCGGGCACCAACGGCCAACACGCTTTTTACCAGCTCATCCATCAGGGGACCAGCGTGGTGCCGGTGGACTTTCTAATCGCCGCGCGGCCCCACGAACACCTGCCACCCCATCACCAAAAACTTGTCGCCAACTGCCTCGCCCAGTCCGAGGCGCTCATGGTCGGCAAATCCGTGCACCAGGTGGAACAGGAACTGGCGGCGGCGGGCCTTGAGCCTGATCGGATCCGGATGTTGGCGCCCCACAAGGTTTTCCCCGGCAACCGACCCTCAAACACCTTGATGTACACACGTCTCGACCCGGCCACCCTGGGCATGCTGATCGCCCTTTACGAGCACAAGGTGTTTGTCCAGGGTATCATCTGGGACATAAACAGTTTCGATCAATGGGGTGTGGAACTGGGCAAAAAGCTGGCCAGGGCGATTTTGCCACGGGTTGAGACCGAACAGGGGGGTGCCGGGCACGACAGTTCCACCGAGGGGTTGCTGGCCGCCTATCACCGGCTGAAATAGGTGCGGGGTATTGCTCTTCCCCCCACCCCGGCCCTCCCCGCAAAGGGGGAGGGGGATAAAATACTAGGCGGCCACCGCTTCGGGCGGTGGTTCTTTGGCGCCGGTCATGAACGCCACCGCATCGGACATGGTGTAATTTTTGGCGTCAATGATACACAGACGCCGGCCCAGCCGATGAATGTGTATCCGATCGGCAACTTCGAACACATGGGGCATGTTGTGGGAGATGAGGACAATGGGAATGCCCTTTGATTTCACATCCAGCATGAGTTCGAGCACCCGGCGGCTTTCCTTGACCCCCAGCGCCGCGGTGGGTTCGTCCATGATTATGACCTTTGAACCAAACGCTGCCGCCCGGGCCACCGCAACCCCCTGACGCTGGCCCCCGGACAGGGTTTCAATCGCCTGCCCGATGTTCTGAATGGTCATTAAACCCAGTTCGGTGAGTTTTTCACGGGCCTTTTTTTCCATGGCCGACCGGTCCAGTTGCCGAAAAATGCGACCGCGAATGCCCGGTTTGCGAATTTCGCGGCCCAAAAACATGTTGTCGGCAATTGAAAGGGCAGGGGACAGGGCCAGCGTTTGATAGACCGTTTCCAGCCCGGCATTGCGCGCATCGATCGGCGAGCGGAAATTAACCCTTTTACCATCGAGAAAAATCTCCCCCTCATCGGCATGAACCGCCCCGGACATGGCTTTGATCAGGGTGGATTTCCCGGCGCCATTGTCTCCGATGACGGCCAGAATCTCACCCGGGTAGAGATCAAAATCGGCGTGATCGAGGGCAACGACCCGGCCATAGCGCTTGACCAGTTTGCGCGCTGAAAGAACAGGCTCAGTCATGCTGCAATCCTTCTGATCCATTGGTCGATGGCCACCGCGCCGATGATGAGAACACCGATCAGCAGGAACGTCCATTGGGGGTCGGCCCCCATCAGACGCAGGCCAAGTGAAAATACGCCCACAATCAGGGCGCCAAACAACATGCCCATGATCGAACCACGACCGCCAAACAGCGATATGCCGCCAATCACCACCGCGGTAATGGATTCAATATTGGCAAACTGGCCCGCCGTGGGAGACACAGAACCAATGCGCCCGATCAGCGCCCAGCCGGCAAACGCACATATCAGCCCGGCCAGGGCGTAAACCGAGAGCAGGACCCGTTTGACGCGCACACCGGAAAGCTCCGCCGCTTCAGGGTCGTCGCCCACCGCATAGACATGGCGGCCCCAGGCGGTGTTGTTGAGCACCCAGGTCAAAATGAGAACCAGAGACACGAAGCCGATCACTCCGTAAGTAAATACGGCACCTCCGATCTTAATTTTCTCGCCAAAAAATTGCAGTATAGGGGCGCTTTTTTCGATGTCCTGACTTCGTATGGTTTCATTGGCCGAATACAGAAAATTGGTCGCCAGAATAATCTGCCAGGTGCCCAGGGTAACAATGAAGGGCGGCAGGCGCATGAATGCCACCAGAAAGCCATTTAACGCCCCGCACAAGGTGCCCACCAGCAGCCCGCCGGCCACCGCCATCCCCGGCGGCACCCCGTAGCGGAACGTAAGCTGGCCCATGACCACCGACGAGAGCACCATGATCGCCCCCACCGACAGATCAATGCCGGCGGTCAGAATGACCAGGGACTGGGCGGTGCCGACGATGCCGACAATGGCCACCTGCTGCAGGATAAGCGTCAAGGCGAAGGGAGAGAAAAACTTGGTGCCCAGAAGAATGCCGAAAATGGCCACCGAGAAGACCAGGACAATCATCGAGACGGCCGAAGGCGTGCGGTGCAGCAGGTGCTGAATCGATTGAACCAGGGAGGTCTTTTCGGTCTGGAAAGCGATGGTGTCGGTGGGCTCCGACGGACCTTTTGTCTCCGCCTGCGGCTCTTCAGGTTCAGTTGTGGCCATAAATCCCCCCGGGCGCCCCACCAGGAGCTCCTTGTTTGCCGATACAAGAAGGACGGCCGTCAAGCCGTCCTTCTTTTATTTTGGGTACAAGTTCCGCTTTGGCGTGGAGAAAATCAACCCCAGCAGCGTGCGGCACCTTCTGTGGTATCGATTGAATCGACGCCAGCCACGGGCGCATCGGTTACCAGAGCGACACCGGTGTCAAAGAAATCCTTGCCCGGTGTGTTTTCCGGCTTGGAACCATCCTTGGCCCACGCAGCGATCGCTTCGATACCCAGGGAGGCCATCAGCAGGGGATATTGCTGAGAGGTGGCGCCAATAACGCCGTCTTTAACGTCCTGTACGCCCGGGCAACCACCGTCCACCGAAACGATCAGCACATCATTTTCACGGCCCACAGCCTTAAGCGCCTCATAGGCACCAACGGCGGCGGGTTCGTTGATCGTGTAAACCACGTTGATCTCGGGATCGATGATGAGGAGATTTTCCATGGCCCGGCGACCGCCTTCTTCATTGCCGGCGGTTATGTCGTTGCCAACAATGCGAGGGTCGGTTTCGTCGCCCCACTTGTTCGGGTCGCCCAGGTCGATACCAAATCCCTGCAGGAAGCCCTGATCGCGCAGCACACCAACGGTGGGCTGGCTGACAGCAAGATCGAGCATGCCGATTTTGGCGTCGGCGGCAGCATCGCCCAGCGTGGCGGCAGCCCATGCACCGATGAGTTCACCGGCCAGGAAGTTGTCGGTTGCGAACGTAGCGTCGGCGGCATCAATGGGCTCGAGCGGTGTATCCAGAGCGATAACCAGCAATCCGGCATCCCGGGCCAGCTGCACAGCAGGAACAATACCGGCGGTGTCAGAGGCGGTAATCAGAATGCCTTTAGCACCGTCCGCGAGCGATGCATGTCTCAATGGCTGCGACCTGGCTTTCGCTGTCGCCATCCACCTTGCCGGCGAATGATTTGAGCGAAATTCCAAGCTCATTGGCGCGGGCAGTGGCGCCTTCTTTCATCTTGACGAAGAACGGATTGGTGTCTGTCTTGGTGATCAGGCAGGCGCCAATTTCGTTTTGTGCCAGCGCCAGCGTGGTGCCTGAAACACTAAAAGCCAGAGCGGACAGGGTAAGTGCCACAATTTTTTTCATGAGGTTTCCTCCAATGGTTGTTATGAAACGTGCGGAATTGTTGTCAGACACGAAAATGGCCTGACAACGGCGTCAGGGTGACTTTGCTCCCGTAAAATCGCCCCTGGGCATTCCGTAGCCATCGGGAAATTTGCAATATTTCACGGTCCTGTCAATTATTAAATCCACTTGAATTATAAATACCCGCCATGCCATTAGTTTAGATCGCGGGGTGAATTTGTCGCACTCTGGCACTGGGATAGCAAACACACGGGAGTGGGTTTTTGGCATCGGCGCAGGAACACCAGGACCGGATCAAGGATTTTGGCGGCGGGTCCAACCAGTCCCGGGTGCGCGCCCATAACGAGCGCCTGGTCCTGTCGCTGGTGCGCCGCCACCGGCATCTGTCCAAATCTGATATCGCCCGCCGTTCCGGGTTGTCCGCCCAGACGGTGTCGGTGATAATGCGGGGATTGGAAAAGGACGGGCTTTTGGTGCGGGGCCAACCCCAGCGGGGCCGGGTGGGGCAACCATCCATTCCCATGTCCTTGAAACCAAACGGTGTTTTCTCTTTCGGTTTGTCCCTTGGCCGTCGCAGCGCTGAACTGATTCTCATGGATTTTGTCGGGCAGGAGCGGGGGCGGGTGCGCCAGGCATTTTCATATCCAACGCCGGATGGCACCCTAAAATTCGTCGGTGACGGGATTGCGAAACTGAGCGAAAAACTGAGCCCGGCAGAACAAAAGCGAATTGCCGGGATTGGCCTCGCCATGCCGTTCGAATTGTGGAGCTGGCCGGAAAAAGTCGCCGATCGGCCCGGCGACCTCGAAGCATGGCGGGAGTTCGATCTGGCGGTGGAACTGGGCCGGCGCACCGATTTTCCGGTATTTGTTCAAAATGACGCCACCGCTGCGTGCGGGGCGGAACTTATATTTGGCCGAGGTGCCGAACTGGCTGACTTTGTCTATTTTTTCATCGGATCGTTTGTTGGCGGCGGTATCGTTCTTGACCACGCTGTTTACCCCGGCAAGACCGGAAATGCCGGGGCGCTGGGGTCCATGCCGGCAATGTATGAAGAGGGGCAGCCCCCGGTCCAGCTCATTGAACGGGTTTCGCTATTTGTGCTTGAAGACATGCTGCGGGCCGCCGGTATCGACCCGTCGCCCCTGTGGCGGCCGCTGGACCCCTGGACCGACTTTGAGCCTGTGCTGGACAGATGGATTGTCGGAACAGCGCGCAATCTGGCGGTGGCCATTGTTTCCACATGCAGCGTGATTGATTTTGAGGCGGTGGTCATCGATGGCGGTTTCCCCGATGACGTGCGCCAGCGCATTGTAAAAGCCATCCGGGGTGAACTGGAAACCCTGGATCTGCGCGGTATTCGCACCCCGATTATTTTTGAAGGACTGGTGGGCCGTGGGGCCCGGGCGGTGGGCGGCGCCAGCTTGCCGCTACAGGCGCGCTATTTGCTTGATCAAAGCGTTTTGTTCATGTCTGGCGCAGAGTAAAAGCCCGGCTGTCAGTCTTTACTGGCCGCATCGGCAATGGCGGCGGCGAGTTTTTCACCTGGACCATATATTTTTGCGATTTCTTCGTGGTCTGGAAAAGTTTTGTGCAGGGCGTCAATTCGGTCGAGCATGGGACTAACCCATTCTTCCCAGAGTTCCTGTTTACCGGCGTGGATTGTGGCATTATTCGCGGCCTTGGCATCCATCAGGGCGATTTCTTCGTTCGTGGAAAAGTTGGTGCGCAGGGCGTCAAGGCGCTTGAACATGGGAGTGACCCATGCTTCCCACTGTTTTTGTTTTCCAGCACTGTTAATGGCGTTATATGCGGCCTTTGCTTCCTCAAGCGCGATCTTTTCATTTTTAGGAAGGCCGTTGCGCAGACCGTCGAGGCGCTTGAACAGGGGGATGGCCCATTCTTCCCACAATCGTTGTTGTCCAGCACCGCTGATGGCATTGACCGCCGCCATGGCTTCCCCCAGCGCAATTTCTTCGTTTTTCGCAAAGGTGCTGCGTAGTGTGTCGAGGCGGGCGAACAGGGGCGTCACCTGTTCATCCCAGAGCTTCTGTTCAAAGGCGCCAGTAATTGCATTAAACGCGGCCATGGCTTCCCCCAGGGCGAGGTATTCGTTTCCCGCAAAG
>JAADFY010000184.1 GCA_013152625.1 Alphaproteobacteria bacterium | reverse complement strand
GCTGGACGCGGTTCTGGCCCGCTATGGCGCCACCCGTCTGCCCGGGGCGCACTGTTATGCGTTTTACGCCGGGGTCGAAAATTTTGCCGCCCTGCACGAGGCCGAACCGGGTACGTTTTATCTTACCGATTATCTCGCCCGCCAGTTCGAAACGCTGGTGTACGGCCCCCTTGGCCTGAATGAACATCCCGAATTGCTTAAAGACTATTTCGGCAATTACACCCGGCTGATGTACCTCGCCCAGACCGAGGATGACGCGCTCACACAAAAGGCGAAAAACGCGGCGGAAAAACTCGGGCTTCGCTTTGAGCGCCGGTTTGTGGGTGCGGGGGCGGTGAAAAACCTTTTACGTGTGTGGGCGAAATGAGTGCCCTGACGGTTATTTACTGGCGGGACATTCCAACCCAGGTGGCACTGGGCACTGGGCGTCGGGCCAAAAAACGCCCGCTGGCGCCGCGCTTTCTGGTGGCGGTGGACAAGGCGGCCATGGCCGCAAAAGCGACCTCAGATGATGCCTATCTGGAGGACTGGCGGCGCGAAACCATTGCCGAAGAACCGGACGTGGAGGCGCTGGCGGAAAAACTCGAGGCCGCCTACCCCGCCAAAAGACTGGCCGAGATTGCCAATAATGGCGGCTTTGAGAAACCCCCGGAGACCTAAAACAATGACCGTTCGCACCACCCTCTCCTCCCCTAACGCGGAAGTGGTCATCGGCTTTGATGCGCCATTTTGCATCATTGGCGAACGGATCAACCCCACGGGCCGCAAAAAACTGGCCGCTGAAATGAAGGCGGGAGATTATTCCACCGTCAGCGCCGACGCGCTGGCTCAGGTGGCGGCGGGGGCGATGATGCTCGATATCAACGCCGGCATTCCACTGGCCGATGAGCCCAAAATTCTGGCCGACTGCGTGCGTCTGGTGCAATCCATCACCGATGTGCCGCTTTGTATCGACTCTTCGATCATCGATGCGCTGGAGGCCGGGCTGGCCGCCTATGAGGGCAAGGCGCTGGTCAATTCGGTGACCGGCGAAGATGAATCTCTGGAACGGGTGCTGCCGCTGGTCAAAAAACACGGTGCGGCGGTTGTCGCCATTTCCAACGACGAAACCGGCATTTCCACCGACCCGGACGTTCGCTTTGCGGTGGCTAAAAAAATTGTCGAGCGGGCCGCCGACCACGGCATTGCCCGAGAAGACGTGGTGGTGGATCCGCTGGTCATGCCCATCGGGGCCATGAACGATGCCGGGCGGCAGGTTTTCACTCTGGTGCGACGGCTGCGCGAGGAACTTCAAGTCAACACCATCTGCGGCGCGTCCAATGTCGCCTTTGGTATTCCCAACCGGCACACCATGACCGGCATTTTCATTGCCATGGCGGCGGGGGCCGGCATGACCTCGGCGATCATGAACCCGTTGCACGCCGAACAACTGGTGGCGGTGCAGGCCGCCAACACGTTGCTCGGGCATGACCCGGACTGCATGGCGTGGCTCAGTGCCAATCGCCCCCCAGTGGCGGAAGGCGCGGCAGGCGGGCGCCGCCGGGGCCGGGCCGGAGGACGGCGGGCCCGTTCCGGTTAGTCATCTTGAGCGGGGCAAAAAACCCATTGGTGGTCTTTCAGCCCTCGGGCAAGCGGGGCCGATTTGCCCCCGGCACCCCCGTTCTGGAGGCGGCGCGTTCGCTGGGGGTTTATATCGAAAGCGTGTGCGGCGGGCGCGGCATATGCGGCAAGTGCCAGATTTCGGTGGCGGAGGGGGAATTTGCCAAATTCGGGGTTGTCAGCGACGAAAATAACCTCTCCCCCATTGGCGCCATTGAAAAACGGTACGCAGACAAACGCCATCTGGCCACCGGCCGGCGTCTTTCATGCACGGCCACCATTGCCGGCGATCTGGTGGTGGAAGTGCCCGACGCCTTCCGGGTGGCCGGCCAGACCATTCGCAAGGACGCCGACACGGTGGGCATGGTGCGGGCCCCTGCGATCCGGCTTTGTTATGTGGAGCTGGACGAGCCGGAAATGGATAACCCGCTTGGGGATGCCGACCGGCTATGCGCTGCCATTGAGCGCGATTTCGCCTTAAAAGACGTGGGGCTGGAATTTGACCTGCTGCAAAATTTGCAGGCCCGGTTGCGCGCTGCCGACTGGAAAATTACCGCCGCTGTACGCACCGATGGCCCCCATCCGCTGGTGGTGGCGCTTTTTGCCGGGTTTGGCGAAGAACTGACCGGGCTGGCCGTGGATATCGGTTCGACCACTATTGCCGCCCATCTGGTGGATTTGACCGATGGGCAGATTTTAGCCTCATCCGGCATGGCCAACCCCCAGATCCGGTTTGGCGAAGATCTTATGAGCCGGGTTTCTTATGTGATGATGAACGAAGCCGGACTGGACCGGCTGATTACGGCGGTGCGGGGGGCGGTCAATGATCTGATCGGTGACCTTTTGGCCAAAACGGGCCGGGACCAGGCCACGCTGCTTGACGCGGTTGTGGTGGCCAACCCGGTCATGCACCATATTTTCTTTGGCCTGGACCCTACCGGCCTCGGGCAGGCGCCATTTGCCCTGGCCCAGTCGGCGCCGGTCAATTGCGCGGCTAGTGAAGTTGACATCAATCTGGGCGTGGGGGGCCGTATCCATGCCTTGCCCCTTGTGGCGGGCCATGTGGGGGCCGACGCTGCTGCTGTTATTCTGGCCCAGAAACCGCAAAGTTCCCCCCTTCCCGCGCTGGTGGTGGATGTGGGCACCAATGCGGAGATTATCCTGTGGGATGGCAAAACCCTTTATGCCGCCTCCTCCCCCACCGGCCCGGCCCTTGAGGGGGCGGAGATCTCCTCGGGCCAGCGGGCGGCCCCCGGGGCCATCGAGCGTATCCGGATCGACAGAAAAACCCTGGAAGCGCGTTTTCGGGTCATCGGCAGTGAAAAATGGTCCACGGAGGCCGGATTTGAAACCGAGACGGCAAAAACCGGGGTTACCGGCATTTGCGGTTCGGGGATCATCGAGGTCATCGGCGAAATGGTGCTGGCGGGCATTTTAAGCGCTGACGGTATTATCCGGGGGCCGGCCAATGACGCGGAGGCCCAATTGCTGGTCGCCCACGGGCGCACCTGGTCCTATCTGGTGCACGCGGGTACGCAGCGGCTGGAAATCACCCAGACCGATGTGCGCGCCGTGCAACTGGCCAAGGCGGCCCTGTATGCGGGGGTAAAATTATTGCTCGATGAGGCCGGGTTGACCGAGGTGGCCGATATTCGTCTGGCCGGGGCGTTCGGCACCTATATCGACCCCGCCTATGCGATGTTGCTGGGGCTGGTGCCCGACTGCAAGGTGGCACAGGTCAAAGGGGTGGGCAATGCCGCCGGGCAAGGGGCGCTGATTGCGCTTTTGAACGGGGCGGCCCGGGGCGAGATCGCCGATCTGG
>JAADFY010000183.1:3439-6861 GCA_013152625.1 Alphaproteobacteria bacterium | reverse complement strand
CCCCGGTAACGGTCAGCCCGGACAGCACGATATCGGGGCAGTCGGTCAGGGAAATCAGCCCGCTTCGCCGATCCTCCGATGCTCCCCCAGTTCCTGCAAGGGTCATGTCCCGCACCAAAATCGCGCCGGCGCCCTTGCCCGATAACAAAGGCCCCGGTTCCATGCCGATCAGTTTTGTGGCCCCGCGCACGCCCTTGAGCACAAGCCCGGCGGGCAGGTCGAGGCCCCTGAGGCGGAAATTGCCCCCCGGCAGAACCAGCGCCCGGCCATCCGCCGCCGCCTTGTTGATTGCCGATTGGAAGAGTTCGGTTTGATCGACATCGCTATTGGGCACCAGCCCGAATTCCATGGCGTTGACCGGGAGCCCGGCCAGCGCCACCGGCAAGGCCGCTCCGGCCAAAAGGGGCGCCCGTTTCAGCAATGTCCGGCGGGAAAATCTCAAGCGGCCGCTCCGGCAGGTCCAAAGCCCGATTATGCCACTCGTGGGAGGAAATCCGACGCGCTTTTGCCCGGCGCGGTTAATTTAGTTTATTCGCTTGCGCTGGAGCGTTTTTTCAGCCGCACGGCGGTTCCGGCGACGGTCACCATGATCATGGACCCGCGACTGCCGATGGTTTCATAGTCGAGATTGGCCCCCACCACCGCATCTGCGCCTAAAAGTTGCGCCGCATCGGCTAAATCTCTAAGGGCGGTTTCCCGGGCGCTGGCCAGGCTTTCTTCATAAGCTGCCGCCCGCCCGCCGACGAAATCGGTAACCGTGCCCATCACATCGCGCAAGATGTTGGCGCCAAGAATGATCTCGCCGGTGACGATCCCGAGATATTCCGTGATTTCAAAGCCTTCAAGTGTGCTTGTCGTGCTCACCATCATGATCACGGCCCCCGATTGTTGTCTTTGGTATCCATTGAATGTGGGGTGCCATTGGCCAATGACAAGCGTTCAGCGACTTCGGCTGCGGCTAAAAAGCTCAACCCCGTATGATACCCCGGATCGAGATCAGGGGTCGCGGGCACATAGTCGAGCGGACCTTCAGCGGTGCGTGCCTGATAGGCGATGGGTGGCGAGCCGCGCCAGTAATGGGCGAAAAAACAGTCATGGGCCCGTTGCCAGATTTTCAGCGCCACCGGGTCGGTGGTGCGTTCGTAACACAGCGCTGCGGTGCGAATGGTTTCGGGCAGGGGCCACCACGGAAAATAGGGGCTGTCGGGCTTGCCCGTTTTCAGTGATACCGAAAGCGCGATTCCCGGACCGTCAAATCCAGCCGCCGTTGAAGCAAAAAGAATCCGGTCCAGCAGATCAACCGGGGCGTTGCTGCTGGCCCGGGCGGCATGGTCGAGGGCAAACCCGACAAACTCGATGCCATGGCCTACATTACACCCGTCTTCCCCCGGCACATTGCGCACCAGACAGGTATCGCGATCCAGATGATTTTCAAGAATATGGGCGATGAACCGGTCGGCAAAACCCAGGTCGGCGTCAAGTCCGAACCGTGAAATCATGCCCGCCGCCCCGAGCAGGATCATGCGCGGGCCGAAATCATTGGCCTGTGCCGCAATGTTCTGCTCCGACAGATCGGCGTGTTCGTCTATCTGAAACCGGCCCTCTTCAATGGCGGAAATCACCCGCCCCAGATAGGCCAGATGCCCCGGCAGGTCGGCGGGGGCGAATTCGCTTGCCGCCACCGCAAGCCCCTTGGCCGCGAAAGCGTCGGAAAATGTATAGATTTTGCCCGGGCGCGATTGGGCTAATGCCTGCCAGTCTTTTGTGCGCCGGATGGGCGACATTTCGCTGTCATAGCAAAAATAGACATGCCCGTCGGCGCCCTGCAGGGCGCCAAGTTCGGTGTACAACTGCTTTGCCGCTTGCCGTAGTCGCGTGGCCAGCTCGGGGTCACTGGCATCAAAGGCCCGGGCATGGGTGACCAGCGCCTCTAGCCCGCGCCCCTGTATCCAGCCGTAAACATGGTCCACACCCCGCAGCCAGTCCGTTTTGCCATAGTCGTGCAACGTGATCGGGTTCAGCTTGGTGTTGATGAACCCGTCACCGATCCTTGGCCGGTCGAGCATCCATCTTAAGGTGGCGGCATTTGTCTGGGTGTAGGTTGAACGAACCCCGGCCAGATATTGGGCTGTGATGTCCATATGGGGGGTCTCCGGGTTGGCGTTCTTGAGCACGGACATAAAAATATCACAGTCCTGTCAGGCACTATGTATCCCTATTGTCCCCGCCGAGCCAGCGCCGCTATAAGGACGGGGACAAAACAAAAAAGTGCACCTCCATGTATCGTAATGACGCAATTTACCTTGGCACCAGTTCGGCGCCCGAATATTTGCAACTGAAAATGGCCAACCGGCACGGCTTGATTTGCGGTGCCACCGGAACCGGCAAGACCGTAACCCTGCAAATCCTCGCCGAAGGGTTCTCGCGGGCCGGGGTGCCGGTGTTTTGTGCCGACGTCAAAGGCGATCTGTCCGGGCTTGCAGTTTCAGGTGAACCGAAAGATTTCCTGGAGGAAAGGGCGCAGAAAATCGGCCTGACCGAGTACGCCTACGAGGCGTCGCCCACCATTTTCTGGGATTTGTTCGGTCGTCAGGGGCATCCGATTCGAACTACGGTTTCCGAGATGGGACCGCTGCTTTTGGCCCGACTTCTGGATTTGAACGCGGTGCAGGAGGGGGTGCTCAACATTGCGTTTGTGCTCGCCGATGACGAGGGGCTGTTGCTGCTTGATCTGAAGGATCTGCGCGCCATGCTCGGCATACTGGTGGAGCGGTCGGCGGAAATCGCCAAACGCTATGGCAATGTGTCCAAAGCTTCGGTGGGCGCCATTCAGCGGGCCCTGCTGGTACTGGAACAACAGGGGGGAAAGAACTTTTTCGGCGAACAGGCCCTCGATATTTCCCATATGATGCGCACCGACAAAAACGGTCGCGGGGTCATTTCGGTGCTGGCCGCCGATGAGCTCATGCAGTCGCCCCGGCTTTATTCGACGTTTTTGCTCTGGCTTTTGTCCGAGTTGTTTGAGGAGCTGCCCGAGGTTGGCAACCCGGACAAGCCAAATCTGGTGTTCTTTTTCGACGAGGCCCACCTGTTGTTCAACGAGGCGCCCAAAGTGTTGCTGGAAAAGGTCGAGCAGGTGGTCAAGCTGGTGCGTTCAAAAGGCGTCGGGGTCTATTTTGTCACCCAGAATCCCCTCGATGTGCCCGACCCGGTTCTGGCCCAGCTTGGCAATCGCATTCAGCATGCGCTGCGCGCTTACACCCCCCGCGAGGCCCGGGCCGTGCGCACGGCGGCGGATACGTTTCGCCCCAACCCCGATTTTTCCACCAAAGAGGTCATCACCCAGCTGGGAATCGGCGAGGCGCTGGTTTCCACCCTGGGCAAAAAAGGCGTGCCCTCCATTGTCGGGCGGACATTAATTC
>JAADFY010000183.1:0-3433 GCA_013152625.1 Alphaproteobacteria bacterium | reverse complement strand
CCCGCCGGCAGGCCGGCTGGGACCGATCACAAAAAGCGAACGTCGCCGGATAATGGCCGACAGTTCTTTAGGCGGCTTGTACGATAAAGCCATTGACCGCAGTTCGGCGTTTGAAGTTTTGCAAAGCCGGGCTGAAGCCAAACGGCTCGAAGAAGAGCGCCAGCGCGATCAGGAGGACCGGGAGCGGATGACAGGCGGGCGCATGCGCCGCTCGCGCACCGGCTACGCGGTGCCCGAAAGGGACGATCGGCCCACCACAAGGTCCCGCCGCCGCCGTCGTTCCAGCCGGCAGTCCGTGGGGGAGGCCGCGTTCAAATCCATGGCCCGTTCGGTGGCCCGCCAGTTGGGCAACTCTTTGGTGCGCGGCATTCTTGGCAGCCTGAAGCGGGGGTTTTAGCGAGTGCCGGCGGGGCAGGGCAGTCGGGATCGGTCCTGTGCCTGAGGTAAAAAAGCCTGTAAAACTGGCGTTTCTCACACCGTCGGGACGCGCCCCCCGGCGCGCCGATGTGTCGTTTGCCCACGCGGCAGGGGTGTTTTTGTCCGGCGGGCACGTCTCATTTTACGGCTTGGCCGATGGTGGTGAAGTATCTGAGGCATTTCTGGCCGGTGCCCGGACAAAAAAAGCAGATATTCAGCTCTGGCTGCCCGGCGATGTCGAGCGGCCCATCCTGCCCGGGTCCGGCGAATTAACGATCATTCCACTGGCCGCCAATGAAACCGGCGCCGAAGCGGTCGCCGCCGAAGTTGATGCCATCCTTGCATTTGCGCCCCGGGTTGCTGATCTGCAACGCTATTTTTCTGTCTGGACCGCCGCCAGCACCCGGCCGACCCTGTGTCTTGCCGCCGGCGACGAATTTCGTCTGATACGCGGGTTTATTGCCGATGTGGTGTCCCCGGGACGGCCAAGATATGCTGAAAAACTGTTGTTTGCCCACACCCCGGAAGAGGGGTGGGATATGCTCAAATCAGCGATTGGTTAAGGCGTGCCACCCCGGCGCGAAGAATTCAGCCCACAGGCGCCGGCGATGGTGTCTCGCGCCGGTCGCGGGCGAACGGAATGATTTCGGCGCCGCCGCCATTGCCGGGCGCTGGTTCGGCTGCGGCCCGCCGCCGCTCGGGGCCTTCATAGCCGGTTGGCGCCCGCACATAAATCACGTTTTGCCCCAGCCGGGCCCGTACCCGTTCCAGCACATAGGCCGGCGACATGGGTTTGATGATCACCTCATCGATGCCGGTGCGCACAATGGCCTGTTTGCGCGCACGGTCCAGCCGGCGGGTCAGGGCGATGATCTGCACATTGCGGCACTGGATCGCCCGGTCGGTACGAATGGAGGCGGCAAGCACATCGCAGCTTGTCTCGCCGAGATCAAAATCGCACACCGCCACATGAACCGGGGCGATGCGCATATAGGCCTGCAGGGCGGCGGGCGAGGAAAACTGGCGCACCCGAAACCGGCCCCCGTCAGCTAAAATCATGCACAGGATCGACGACAGTGCGGCATTTGCCGTTAACACAGCCACCGTTCTGTTTTCTGCCATGACGCCACTCCGGTTGGGTTAACAAAAAGTTAACACCCAAACGGGGGGCGCTGGCAAGCGGCAATCTTTTACAGGTTAACTGGCCGCTTCGAGCATTTCTTCCACATGCTCCCAATTGACCAGATGGTCAAAGAACGCCTCGAGATATTTCGGCCGGGCGTTGCGATAGTCGATGTAATATGAGTGCTCCCACACATCGGCCCCGAGCAGGGGCGCCGCACCATGGACCAGCGGGTTTTCCCCGTTCGGGGTTTTCATGATTTCCAGCTTGCCGTTTTTCAGTGCCAGCCAGGCCCACCCGGAGCCAAACTGGGTCAGGCCGGCATTGATGAAATCGGCGCGAAATTTATCCACTCCGCCAAGATCGCGATCGACCATGGTTGCCAGTTTGCCCGGCAGGGCGCCGCCGCCATTCGGCTTCATCCAGCGCCAGAAATGAATGTGGTTGTAATGCTGGGCCGCATTGTTGAACAGGCCCGCATTCTGGCCAAAGCTCTGCCTGATCACCCCTTCAAGGCTTTCCCCGGCCAGCCCGGACCCTTCAAGCAGTTTGTTGCCGTTGGTCACATAGGCCTGATGGTGTTTGTCGTGGTGAAATTCCAGCGTTTCCGCCGACATGTAAGGGCCCAGTGCGTCGTGGGCATACGGCAGGTCGTCAAGTTGAAAAGCCATTACGTGCCTCCTTGGCTGGCATAGGTGGTCTTTGGCAAAGTGTTTGCGCACTAACAGCCTGTGCGGTCAATCCCTGTTGCACATTCGAATGGAAAACCCGTAGGCGATCGCGGTTTCCTTGATGCGCTCGAACCGCCCCGACGCACCACCGTGCCCGGCGCCCATGTTGGTGCGCAGGTATAGCGGTTCGGTGTTGGTTTTGCTGGCCCGCAGTTTGGCCACCCATTTCGCCGGCTCCCAATAGGTCACTCGGGGGTCGGTCAGCCCGGCCATGGCCAGGATGGGCGGGTAGGCCTGCGCCCCCACATTGTCGTAAGGCGAGTAGGCGGCGATTTGCTCATAATCCTTTTTGGTCGCCATCGGGTTGCCCCACTCGGGCCATTCCGGCGGTGTTAGCGGCAAACTGTCGTCGAGCATGGTATTGAGCACATCCACAAACGGCACCTGGGCGACAATTCCGGCAAACAGGTCCGGCGCCATGTTGGCAATCGCGCCCATAATCATGCCCCCTGCCGATCCACCCTCGGCGACGATTTTACCCTTGGAGGTCAGACCGGTTTCCACCAGCATTTCGGCCACGGCGATAAAATCGGAAAAACTGTTTTTCTTGTCCCCCAGCTTGCCATTTGCGTACCAGCGATAGCCCTTTTCCATGCCCCCGCGCACATGGGCGATGGCATAAATGAACCCCCGGTCCACCAGCGACAGGGCGGATATTGAAAACGCCGCCGGTATGGAGTGGCCATAGGCGCCATAGGCATAAAGATGCACCGGCGTGTCCCGGTTCGGGGTCATGTCGGCCCGGTGCAAAAGGGTGACCGGCACCATTTCCCCGTCCGTGGCTTTGGCAAAAATCCGTCTGGTGACATAATTTTTCGGGTCGTGGCCGGAGGGGATTTCCTGTGTCTTGCGCAACACCCGGCTGCCGGTGGTCACATCATAGTCAAAAACCTGCGACGGTGTGGTTGGCGAAGAGTAGGAAAAACGGATTTGCGTGGTGTCGAACTCATATCCCGCCCCCACGCCCAGCCCATAGGCCTCTTCGTCGAACGCCACCGTTTCCTCGGCCCCCGTCAACAGGTCGTAAATGACAATGCGCGGCAGGCCGTCTTCCCGCTCCAGGCGCACCAGATGGTTTGACAGGACAAAAAACGACACAATCAGGACCCCGGGCCGATGGGGGATCAGGTCGCGCCAGTTTTTTGCGTCCCGATCATCCACG
>JAADFY010000182.1 GCA_013152625.1 Alphaproteobacteria bacterium | reverse complement strand
GATTTCGGGCTGATGGGCACCCTGACCGGGCTGTCCAATACATCGGTTCAGGTTTTTCGCGCCGGCGCCGAGGCGGCCCTTGCCACCACCATGTTCGGTTTTCTGTTTGTCTATCTCAACCTGCACCGCTGGCACCTGCGATTTATCCATCTCGCCCTGGCCCTCGGCGCGGCCCTTCTGGCCCTGTTTGTCCTTGCGTTTATCCAACCCTCGGTGGCCGCCGGTATTGCCCGGGCGATTTTGGCGCTCATCGGCGTTTTTGGCGTATTCATCGTTTTGTTGCTGGCATTGCGCGGCTATGATCGCGCGGTTCTGATTGTGCCCACGGGCGTAATTTTCGTCGCCTGGCTGTTTTATTCGTGGCTGGTCATTACCGGACAGGTGTCCAATGACATCGCCCAGTCGGTGGTGGCCGGCGGGCTGGTGCTTATTGTCATGCTGCTCGGGTTTACCGCCATTCATCACGCATTTTCCGAAGGGCAGGTGTCCATTGGCGCCTTATCGGAGGTCGAACGGCGGGCATTGGCCATGACCGGCAGCGGCGACTATGTGTTTGACTGGAACATTGACCGCGACCGGGTGCTGGTTTCCGAAGATCTGAACCGGCGTCTGGGGGAGCCAAAAGGGGCCCTGCGCGGCCCGATCAAGACCTGGCTGGACCGGGTGCATCCCGAGGATGCCGATCAGTTTCGAACCGCTTTGGATACGCTGGTGGAATTGCGCCGGGGGCGGGTAAACGATGATTTTCGCATCATGGCCCGGGACGGCAGCTACCGCACATTCCGCCTGCGCATAAAACCGGTGCTTGGCGGAGATGGCCAGGTCTCGCGCTGCGTGGGGACGCTGCAGGACGTGACCGATGACCGGGCGGCCCTGGACCGCCTTCAGCATGATGCAGTGTACGATAATCTCACCGGCCTGCCCAATCGCGAACTGTTTGTGGACCGGCTGGAGCGGGCGCTGGCCCGGACCCGGGAGCAGGGGGCGGTCAAACCGGCGGTTTTTCTGATCGATCTGGATAACTTTTCCGAACTCGATGAGCAGATCGGCCATGTGGCTGCCGACAGCGTTCTGCTGGCGGTATCCCGGCGGCTGGCCCGGGTATTGCGGCCCCTGGATACGCTGGCCCGGTTTGGCGGCGACCAGTTTGGGGTTATTCTGGTATCCGAAAACAATGCCTCAAAAATTGCCGAAGTCGCCGAGCAGTTGCGTAAGGCCATGCGCATTCCGTTCAATTTCGGAGACCGTGATCTGTCGATTTCCGCCTCCATTGGCGTGACCATCTACGACAAGAAAACCTCCTCGGCCGAACACGTCATTCATGATGCTGAACTGGCCATGATGTATGCCAAACGCATGGGCGGAGACCGGATGGAAGCCTATCGGGTCCATGCCCGTCAGATTGCCCAGGTCGGCAAGGCCATGAGCGAGGATCTGGCCCGTGGGCTGGACCGGGGTGAACTTGGCGTGCTGTTTCAGCCCATTGTCGATATCCAGCGCAATCGGCTGGCCGGGGCCGAGGCGCTCATGCGCTGGCAGCACCCCGAGCGCGGTCTGATCGGTCCCGACGAGTTCATTCCGCTCGCCGAACGTTCCGGGCTGATTGACCGGGTGGGCCATCTCGCATTCCGCCAGGCCGCCATGTACACCGCCCAGTGGGTGGAGGACTATCATCTCGGCGAGGATTTTTTCGTTTCGGTCAACCTGTCCACCCGCCAGCTTGGCAACGAAAACATGCTCAATGACATTCGCTCCATTCTGGCTGAAAACCCCAGCGTCGCCCCTCATCTCAAACTTGAACTGACCGAAAGTCAGATCATGACCAACCCCGAACGCAGCGCCTTTTTACTCAAGTCTCTGCGCCAGATGGGAATTGGCCTGGCCCTGGATGATTTCGGTACCGGCCATTCCTCCCTGTCCTATTTGCACCGCTTTCCGTTTGACGCCATCAAGGTGCCCGCCAATTTTGTCCAGATCGGTCAGAACCGCGCCCTGTCCCATACCCAGGTGCCCATTTTGCGTGCGGTGGCCCAGCTCGCCCATGACCTGGAACTGGTGGTTATTGCCGAGGGTGTGGAAAATGAGCGCGAACTGGCCCGGATACGCGATCTCGACTTCCACCTTGCCCAGGGCTATCTGTTTGGCTCGGCGGTATCCGCCGGCGCCTTTCAGCGCTATTTTACCAACCCCGAAATGCGCGCCGGCAATGCCGAGCTTGAAACAGCCTGATCGCAATTCCTGCGGTTGCCTGGATTTTCAGGCGTTGCCGGAAAAAGACGACAATCCGGCCCGATTGGCGCCGATGGAAGCCAGCGCCGCATCGTACTTTTCGCCGTGTGGCACCTCAAACAGAATATGGGCGGAATGGGGAATGGTCAGCCAGCCATTGGCGCGGATTTCATCCTCGAGTTGCCCCTCGCTCCACCCGCAATAGCCCAGTGCCAGAAGGCTTTCCGTCGGACCGGTGCCCCGGGCCATGGCGCGCAGGACATCGAGCGTTGCCGTCAGGCAGATCTCGTCGTTCACCTTCAGCGAACCATCCATGGTGAAATAGTCATTGGTGTGCAGGACGAACCCGCGATTGGTGTCCACGGGGCCGCCCACCAGAACTTTTTTGGCCAAAAGGTCCGGCGAGACCGAGATTGAGTCGTCCCTGGTGTCCAGATCGAACTGGCCTAAAAGATCGGTAAAATCCAGCTCTGCCATTTCCCGGTTGATCACCAGCCCCATGGCGCCGTCTTCGGAGTGGGCGCACAGATACACCACCGTGCCCGAGAACCGTTCGTCGGACATGCCGGGCATGGCAACCAGAAATTGACCGGTCAGAATATGGTCCATAACGCCACTCCATTGGCCGTCAGCGTAACTGCCTGTTCTAAAAATCGCAAATGCCGGCCCAGCTTGGCCATACAACACGGCAATACCATGAGCCCGTCCAGCCCGATCACGTTAGCCTGATCGGGGTCCGCCTTTTTCGTTATCGGTTTGTGCGCTATAGGGGGGTATGAAAAAATTATGGCTGGTTTTGCTTTTGATAGCGGCTTTTTCCGCCCCCGCCGTGGCCATCGAGACGGACTGGGTCGAAATATCCCCCGATGCCAGCATGCGCCTGATCGCCGATAACAAGGTTTCCCCCGACGGCACCACCCGGTTCGCCCTTGAGATAAAAATGCCCGCTTCGGTCAAGACCTATTGGCGGATCCCCGGGGAAGGGGGGTTGCCCCTTCGTCTTGATATCACCGGATCGGAGGGACTGGAAGCACTTCAGATCAACTGGCCGTTTCCGTTGCGCGAAAAACGATATGGGCTGCTTGCCCATGTTTACTATGGCGATGTGGTCATTCCGTTTACCGCCCGCGTTGCGCCGGGCACGCAAACCGCGTTGGTCCAGGCCGAAGTCAATGTCGGCATATGCTCCGACATCTGCATTCCCGCCAA
>JAADFY010000181.1 GCA_013152625.1 Alphaproteobacteria bacterium | reverse complement strand
TGGATCGCGAAGTGTTCGATTTTTACATCAAAACGGTAAAACGTCTGGCGCCGGACGCCACCTGGTGCGGGGCGGGAACCGGGGCCAACCAGATCGTGGTCAATGAATGGTCAATCGCTGCCGGCGGCCACACGCGAACCGGGCTGGAGGATAATGTCCGGCTAAGCAGGGAGACGCTGGCGCCCTCAAATGCGGCGCTGGTGAACCGGGCGGTAGAGCTTTGCGAGAAATACGAGCGCCCGGTGGCAAGCTGGCAGGAGGCGCGGAAAATTCTTGGCCTGCCGCTGAATTCCACTGTGGTTTGATTTCAGACCGGGGGCTGCGCCGAGCCTCCGGCCTGGGGGTTTTGACTTTTTTTACTCGGTGAACAGTTCGGCGGTGGCGCCGCCCATGTAATTGTCCCAGGCAAACCAGTAGGCCAGCCGGCCCGGCACCCGGCCAAGGGTGCGCCCGTCTGCGGCCTCAAGGCCATCTTCGGCCACCTGCCAGCTTGTGCCATCGGCAAGCAGGACGCCGGGCTGGTCGCCGGCCTCAAAACTTAAGTCACCGCGCTCAAAGGCCCGGACGGTTCGGGTGGATGCGTCACCGACCAGCACCAGATTTCTGGTGCCTATGGCATCATTGATGACCCCGCGGTCGGTAAACGCTTTGACCGGCCACGCTTTGGCAATGCCCACATCCTGAATGCCAAAGATGAAATCCTTGCGCTTGACCTCGCTTTCATCGCCAACAATGGCGGGAAACATGAGGTCGGGGCTGGCGAAATAATCGCTATAAACAAAGCCGGAGCCATAATTGCGTCGATAGCCGGTATCCCGGGACAAAACAGTGGTCTGGGGTTGTGCTGCCAGCCAGTTTTCCCATGAAGTAATGGTGACCGGCCGGGCGACCAGCTCGATGTCGGCCTCCACTAACGGACCGGTGACGGGCTTACCGGTGAACTGGTTCCACAAGCTGTCGGTTTCCCGGTCAAACATGAGCTTGTTGGAGCGGAACAAAAAACCCGAGGAGCCAAAAACCAATGGTTTGTCGCGCCCTTCGACCTCGGTTTCATATAAAATGCCCGAACCGCACAAGGTGCAGTAGGCGAGCGCCACGGGAACCCCGCCGATCACATCGTTGAACATTTCGTGCCAGCCCATGATCCGGAGCGGATAGGCCCGGGCGTCGCCGTTTATTGCAACGCCGAATATGAGATCATCGCTTTTAAGATAGCTCGCATCGGCGGCGGAAATCAGTGTGGGGTTGTCAAGAGCGGGAATGCCATCCACCCGGACCCCGCCCCAGGTGATTTCCTCCAGCCGGATTTCCATTTTTTCCCGATCGGAGCGCTCGCCACCCAAAAAGCGGATGAATTCAGGATCGATCCGCTGAAACAAACTCACCTTGATAATACGATAGCTGGGATGGGGCACGATCTGCGGATTGGCCTCCTGCCACAGCATGGCCTGTTCCCAATTGATCAGGCGTTCGCCAGCCAGATCGCTCAGCACTTCAGCGATAGCACCGGGGTTGCCCTGGTAGCGCATGGCCAATATCAAGGTGGCGGCAACATCGATATTTTGCCGGGCGGCCAGATTTGCCAACGCCGCTTCGCGCTCGCTTTCGTCTCCGAAGAACAACTCGGTGGACCACTGCCCCACAGAATCAGACGGGGAATTTTCCGCAGCTGCAACCGGCGCCATCAAGAAAGCCGAAATCATCGCTGCGCCAAGAATACGAGCTAAACCAGTCATTGCCATCTTGCCTTTTCTACCTGTTAACCCAAGAATACCCGATATCATTTCCACACAATAGGCAATTTGACCGATCATTTGTGGCAAGTAACTCGAATGTGTCTGGTTTTTATTGATGAGGAGAAATTCACCGTACCGCATACGATATCCGGTGTTTTTTTCCGTTATTGACACGGGGTAATTCTTATGTATTCTAATTAACACTTATTGGAAACAATTGCCATGCCCCACCTCTCCAGCACATTTGCCGCCCTTGGAAACCCCACCCGGCTTGCGATCATTGAACGGTTGCTCAAGTCGGGTGAGCTATCGGCGGGAGAGCTGCTCGATGTGGGGGATATTTCGCCCCCCGCCATTTCCCGTCATTTCAAAGTGCTGCGCGAAGCGGGGCTGGTGGTGCAGCGGGTGGATAAACAACGCCGGCTTTATTCGGTGCGGCCCGAGGCGGTTCGGGCCATTGGAAAATGGTCCATGACCTATCGCGAATTCTGGGCGGGAAGTCTGGACCGGCTGGCGGACGCGCTGGAACACGAAAGCGAACGCCATTGAGCATCCTGAAAATCGAGCGGCATTTTCCGGTGACGCCGGCCAGATTGTTTTCGTTCGTGACCAAAAAAGAGAACCTGCTCAAATGGTGGGGACCGGAAGGCACCCGTATCGGCGAGCATGATCTGGACCTTTCAGAACCGGGCGAATGGTGGTTCGTGATGATTGCGCCGGACGGCGGACGGCACAAGGTATCGGGCAAGATCGTTGCCGTTGACCCGCCCAATTTCGTGGAATTTACCCTGGTGGTGCATGCAAAAAATGGACCGCCCAGCATAGACAGTGTCGTCCGGTTCGAGGTGCATCCGGATCAACTGGGGGGTTCGCGACTGGTTTTGACCCAGACCGGGCTGACCAGCGACGAAATCGTCACCGGTAGCACACAGGGGTGGGTTTCAACCCTGGGCCGGCTGGAACGCCTGCTGGGTGCCAGCCCGAAAAATCAAAATTGAGAAAACAAAAAAAGGAGTGTTCTCATGGCGACCTATTTTATTGGATATCACGGCGGATCAAGACCGGCGAGCCCCGAGGAAGGGGCCGCCCACATGAAACGATATCAGGCCTGGATGGCCGGGCTCGGGGATGCGCTGGTCAGCCCCGACACACCACTCATGCAGACGAAAACGGTCTCTTCCGGGGGCGTTGCCGACGGCGATGCGAGCCGGCTGATCGGGTTTTGCACCATAAAAGCCGACAGTTTTGACGCAGCGATTAAAATCGCCGAAGCGTGCCCGTTTCTGGAAATGGACAATTCCACCATCGAAGTTTCCGAAGTCATGGAAATGAAGCGGGGCTAGATCTCGCAGGGGCGGGATATGTTTGCCTCACGTCAGTTCGCTTCGCTCACGCCTCCGGCGGGGCGGTTTCTATAATGGCGGCTCTTTTTCCCCTCGCGCCGGGTGACTGGTCACATAGAGGCTCGCACCTCGCCGGGGCGCCGCTCCGTCCTCGTAAGTTTTCTAATGGCGGCTCTTTTTCCCCTCGCGCCGGGTGGCTGGTCGCATAGTGGCTCGCACCTCGCCGGCGCGCCGCTCCGTCCTCGTTGGTTCTTTAATGGCGGCTGCTCACTTAGAGGCTCGCACCTCGCCGGGGCGCCGCTCCGTCCTCGTAAGTTTTCTAATGGCGGCTACTCGCATAGGGGCTCGCACCTCGCCGTGCCGGGC
>JAADFY010000180.1 GCA_013152625.1 Alphaproteobacteria bacterium | reverse complement strand
CTGGTTTTTGACGGCGACAAGCTGTCGGACGTGTTTCGTAATGTTGGCAAGTCGATGGTGGATGCGGCGTATGCGGCGGCGTTGCGTCCGGTAACAGGGCAGATCGGTGGCATTCTGGCGGGCGGTATCGAGGGGCTGATTGGCAGCCTGTTGCCGTTTGAAAAGGGCGCGTCGTTTAGCCAAGGGCGGGTGATGCCGTTTGCGCAGGGTGGTGTGGTGAGTGGCCCGGTGAGTTTTCCGATGCGCGGTGGCCGCGGGCTGATGGGGGAAGCCGGGCCCGAGGCGATCATGCCGCTGGCGCGGGGGGCCGACGGGCGGTTGGGGGTGCGCAGTGATGGTGGCGGGCGCCCGGTGAATATCGTGATGAATATCAGCACACCGGATGTTGACGGATTTCAACGGTCGCGCAGCCAGATCGCGGCGCAACTGAACCGCGCCATCGGGCGCGGGCAGCGCAACGGGTAGGTGGGGAGAATGGACATGGGATTTCATGAAGTCAGATTTCCGACCAACCTGAGCTTTGGCTCGGTTGGCGGGCCAGAGCGGCGCACCGAGATTGTGACGCTGGCCAACGGGTTTGAGGAACGCAATACGCCCTGGGCGCATTCGCGGCGGCGCTATGATGCCGGGATCGGGCTGCGGGCGCTGGACGATATCGAGGTGCTGATCGCGTTTTTTGAGGCGCGCCAAGGGCAGTTGTTTGGGTTTCGCTGGAAGGACTGGTCGGATTACAAAAGCTGTGTTGCCTCGGCAGAGGTGGATTATCGCGATCAGGTGATTGCCCAGGGCGACGGGGTGACCACCGATTTTGTGCTGGCCAAGGTCTATGCGTCGGGCGGTGTCAGTTATACGCGGCCGGTGGTCAAGCCGGTTCTGGGTACGGTTCAGGTTGGTGTTGGTGGCACGCAACTGGTTGAAACAGTGCATTATTTTTTGGATATTGATAGCGGGATCGTCAGTTTTGATCTGGCCCCGGAAGAGGGTGTTGAGATCAGCGCCGGGTTTGAGTTTGATGTGCCGGTGCGGTTTGACGCGGACCGGTTGCACACTTCGGTTGCCAGTTTTCAGGCAGGCGATATGCCGGATGTGCCGGTGGTTGAGGTGCGCATCTGATGGCGTTGTCGGCTGAATTCAAGGCGCATCTGGGCACCGGTGCCACCAGCGTTTGCCGCTGTTGGGCGGTGACGCGCATGGACGGCCTGGTGTTGGGGTTTACCGATCACGATGTTGATCTGGGCTTTGACGGTATCAGTTTTGCCGCCGATGCCGGGTTGTCGGCGCGGGCGCTGGAGCAGACCACGGGGCTGGCGGTGGACAATACTGAGGCGCTTGGGGTTTTAAGCAGTGCGTCAGTGAATGAAGACGATATCGTTGCCGGGCGTTATGACGGGGCCGAAGTTGTGGCCTGGCTGGTGAACTGGGCGGATGTTTCCCAGAGGCTGGTGCTGTTTCGTGGCCAGATTGGGGAAATTCAGCGCAGTGCGGGGGCTTATCAGGCAGAGCTGCGCGGGCTGAGTGATGCGCTGAACCAGCCGCAGGGGCGGGTTTATCAGAAATCGTGCGGGGCAGTGCTTGGGGACGGGGCCTGTAGCTTTGACTTGGATACGGTTGGCTATTCCGCCGCTGTGCCGGTTGAAGTTGTGCAGGGGCGAAAATTCTTCGAATTTTCCGGGCTCGCAGGCTTTGCCGATCGGTGGTTTGAAAAAGGGCAGTTTCGTATTGAAAGCGGAGCGGCGGCAGGGCTGGTCGGGCTGGTCAAGAATGACCGGTTGAACGGGACGGACCGGGTGGTTGAGCTGTGGGAGGCAGTGCGGGCGGATGTTGCGGTTGGCGACATGGTGCGCATCGAGGCGGGGTGTGACCGCAGGGTTGAGACCTGCAAGCTGAAATTCAATAACCTGCTGAATTTTCGCGGTTTTATATCGATACCGGGGGAAGATTGGTTGCTGTCTGTGCCACGCAAAAGTGGTGTGAATGATGGCGGGAGCCTGAGCTCATGAATGGTGCGGCGGTGGAAATTGCGCGGTCCTGGCTGGGTACGCCCTATGTGCATCAGGCCTCAGTCAGGGGGGCCGGGGCGGATTGTCTGGGGCTGTTGCGCGGGGTCTGGCGCGAGATCTATGGGGCCGAGCCGGAGGCGGTGCCGGCCTATTCGCCGGACTGGTCGGAGCCGCAGCGGGTTGAGGCGCTGTGGGCGGCGGCGGGGCGGCATTTGGTGGAAAAACCGAAGGGTGAGATCGCGGCTGGCGACGTAGTGCTGTTTCGCATGCGGGCAGGCTCGGTCGCCAAACATCTGGGGATTGTCGGCACGGGGGCCAATACGTTCATCCATTCATATTCCGGGCACGGCGTAATCGAGAGCCCGCTTTCGGCCCCGTGGCGACGTCGGGTCGCGGCGGTATTTGAATTTCCAGCGAGGGTTAGCTGATGGCGACGATAGTTTTATCGGCGGTCGGGATGGCCGCCGGGGCCTCGGTTGGTGGCGGAATTTTAGGGCTGTCATCCGTGGTCATTGGGCGCGCGGTTGGGGCAACCCTGGGGCGGGCGATTGACCAGCGGTTGCTGGGCGGCGGCTCGGCGGCTGTGGAAACCGGGCAGGTGGATCGTTTCCGGCTGAGCGGGGCCAGCGAAGGGGCTGGCATTGCCCAGGTTTATGGGCGGATGCGGGTGGCCGGGCAGGTGATCTGGGCATCGCGGTTTCGCGAAAGCTCCACCACCAGTGGCGGTGGTAAGGGGGCGCCTGCCAGCCCGAAAGTGACCGAGTTTTCCTATAGCGTCAGTCTGGCGATTGCGCTGTGCGAGGGGGAGATAACCCGAGTGGGCCGGGTCTGGGCGGACGGGCAGGAAGTGGCACGCGATGATCTGAACCTGCGGGTTTATGTCGGGTCAGACGATCAGATGCCGGACCCCAAGATTGAGGCGGTTGAAGGTGTGGGCAGCTCGCCCGCCTATCGCGGCACGGCCTATGTGGTGCTGGAAGATCTGGATCTGGGGCCGTTTGGCAACCGGGTGCCGCAATTCAGCTTTGAGGTGATGCGACCTGAGCAGGAGGACGGGGTGACGGTTGCGACCGGGCCTGCCAACGGTATCCGCGCAGTGGCGTTGATCCCAGGCACGGGCGAATACGGGTTGGCGACGAGCCCGGTTTATTTTGAGCCGGTGCCGGGGCAGTCAACGGCCGTCAATATCAATTCCCCCAGTGGCAAGACGGACTTTGCGACATCGATTGAAGCGATGGACGAAGAACTGCCGAACTGTGGATCTGTGTCGTTGGTGGTGTCCTGGTTTGGCGATGATCTGCGGTGTGACCGGGCGACGTTGCGGCCCAAGGTCGAGCAGGCGAGCGTTGATGGTAAAGGGATGCCATGGCGCGTGTCCGGGCTGACGCGCAGCACGGAGCTGATACCTAAGGTGGATGGCAAGTCGATTTACGGCGGCACACCGACGGATGCTTCGGTGATTGAGGCAATCCAGAAACTGGCGGCGCGCGGTAAGGATGTGGTGTTTTATCCGTTCATTCTGATGGATCAGCTGGCCGGGAATGGCTTGAACGATCCGTGGAGTGGGGCGGGCGATCAGCCGGTATTGCCGTGGCGCGTATCGGGGCTGACGCGCAGCACGGCTGAGCTGATACCTAAGGTGGATGGCAAGTCGATTTACGGCGGCACACCGACGGATGCTTCGGTGATTGAGGCAATCCAGAAACTGGCGGCGC
>JAADFY010000179.1 GCA_013152625.1 Alphaproteobacteria bacterium | reverse complement strand
GCTTTTGATGGGCGGGCGGGCCGACGGTGAAATTCGCACCGATATCATTGACCTCGATCTGGTGCGCAGGGACGGGACAAGCCTGCCTGTGCGCATGCTCAACCGGGTGGCGCGGCTGGCGGAGGGCGATCTTGGTGAAACACGAACCCTGGTGCTTGACCGGTCAAAGGGCAGTGATGTGGCCGAGGATCTGCGGGCGGCCGAAGTGCGCTTTTCGCGGTTTTTCAACAACACGCCCTTTGCGATCGCCGCCCTTGGCGAAGGGGGCAAACTGCTGCGCACCAATGCGCCGTTCACCGCCACCTTCGGGGTGGAAGCGGGGGAACGGGCCATTGACGGGCTGGCCATTGGCGAACTGATTGCGCCAGACGCCCAGGAACGGCTCGACAAGGCCCTTGAGGCGGTGGCGGCCAACCAGTCGCTTGTAGAGCCGGTGGATGCGGTTTTAAGCGCGGACGGGGAACGCAGCGTGCGCATTTATCTCTCCAGCGTCGAACATGCAGAGCCCAGCGAGGAGCGGGCCATTCTTTACGCCCTCGACATGACACAACAGCGTCTGCTTGAAGCCCAGTTCAACCAGAGTCAGAAAATGCAGGCGGTGGGCCAGTTGGCGGGGGGGGTGGCCCATGATCTGAACAATGTGCTGACCGCGATTATCGGATTTTCCGATCTGTTGCTGCTTAAACATCCGCCGGCGGACGCGGCGTTCAAGGACATTATGGAGATCAAGCAGAACGCCAACCGGGCCGCCGGTCTGGTGCGCCAGTTGCTGGCCTATTCCCGCCGCCAGACCCTCCGGCTCGAAGTGCTCGATGTTCCCGCGCTGGTGGATGATCTCGTTGATATGCTCAAAAGACTGATCGGCGCGAAAGTCACGCTTCTGGTGCAACATGCCGAGGACGTCTGGCCGGTGCGGGCCGACGACACCCAGCTCGATCAGGTGATCATAAATCTGGTGGTCAATGCCCGCGACGCCATGGCCGAAGGTGGGGAAATTGTCATTCGCACCCGCAATGTGAGTAAGCCCGAGGCAGACGAGATGAACTATCGCGGCATGCCGGGGGCGGAATATGTGCTCGTCGAGGTGGCGGATGGCGGGACGGGGATGACCGAGGAAATTCTTGCCAAGATTTTTGAGCCCTTCTTTACGACCAAGGATATTGGCAAGGGCACCGGGCTGGGGCTGGCAACGGTTTACGGGATCGTCAAACAATCGGGAGGTTTTGTTTATCCCGACAGCGAAGTGGGCAAAGGCACGACATTCAGGATTTTCCTGCCCCGGCATATCCCCACAAAAGCCGAAAAAGCGGTGACGGAAAAACCGGCGGCAAAGGTGCGCGATCTGACAGGCAACGAAACCATCCTGCTGGTGGAGGACGAGGAAAGCGTGCGTGCTTTTTCAGCCCGGGCCCTGCAAACCGCAGGGTATACGGTGCATCAGGCGGGGACCGGGGCCGAAGCGCTGGAAATTCTGGCCGAATTGGACGGCAAGATCGATCTGCTTATTTCCGATGTGAAGATGCCGGAAATGGACGGGCCGACGCTGTTGTCAAATATGCGGGGCACCTATGATGATATCAAGGTGATCTTCGTGTCCGGTTACGTCGAAGAGGCGGCCCGGGAAGGCCTGGCCGACGATACGACCGTGGAATTCCTGCCCAAGCCGTTTTCTCTCAAAAAACTGGCGGCCAAAGTCAAATCGGTGCTGACGGACGAGCCAATGGACGATTAACGGGACTGCCGGTTTTTTTGCACAGCCCCCGTTTATGGGTCCGGACCCTAAATGGGCGCGTCGTCGTCCAGTAACGACTGATCCTTAAGGGCGGCCCAGAGTTCCGGTTTGATATCGATCTTCCACCAGTCCAGGATCTGGTCAAATTCTGTCACCGACCGGGGGCCGGGAATAACGCTGGCGACGGCGGGATGGCGGAGGGGAAACTGCAGGGCGGCGGCGGGCAGGGGAACATTGAACTGGGCGCAGGTCTTTTCCAGTTTTTCGACCTTGTCGACAATGTGGGCCGGGGCGCTGGCATAATCCCAAGTGGTGCCGCCGACCAGAATTCCGGAATTGAACGGACCCCCGACCACCACCGAGGCGTTTTTCTTAATGCAGGTATCCAGAAACGGGCTGAGCGCTGTCTGTTCGAGCAGGGTATATCGCCCCGCCAGCAGGAACACATCCCACTCGCCGATTTCAAAGGCATCCATCATGACCTGCCATTCATTGGTTCCCAGACCGATGGCCTTGATGTCGCCGGATGCGCGTAACTGTTCCAGGGCCCGGTAGCCACCGTCGGCAAGGTCCTTGAAATGGGCGGTATTGGCCTCGCCATGGGTGTAGGTGCCAATATCATGCACATAGATGATCTCGATGGAATTCAGCCCCAGCCGCTGATAACTGTCCTCAACCGAGCGCATGATGGCGTCATAGGAATAATCGAACACATCCACAAACGGCGGCGGGTTCTGCCATTGCTCGGTGGCCGGGCGGGGACCGAAAAAGCGGGCGAGCAGGCGCCCGGCCTTGGTGGAAAGCACCGTACCCTCCCGGCGGGGGCGCAACGTGTCGCCGACGAGCCGTTCGGCCCGACCGTAGCCGTAAAAGGGGGCGGTGTCGAAATAGGTGATCCCGGCGTCGATGGCCCGGTTGATGGCACCGCGTGCGTCCTCGTCGCTGACTTCGGTTATGTTGCCGGCCAGGCTGGCGCTGCCAAACCCTAAGGTGGAAACCGAAATTCCGGTGGTGCCGATCGGGCGCTGATTGAATGGCATGTGGATCTCCATGAGGCAGGTGTGATTCAGAAAAGCGTGCTTGGTGCGAGAATGTCTGGCGCGAGAAAGTTTTGGGGCGACAATGTTTTTGTCCGGTAAACCGATTTTATGGGTGATAACCATGTTCGGGACGCTTAAGAAGAACCGTGAACGATAAATGACGGTTTTGAAATAGTAATTTTTTGCGAGGGATAACTAAAATGTTCGATCTGACGGGCAAACGGGCTGTGGTCACAGCGGCGGCACAGGGCATCGGGCGGGCGACCGCCGAGGTGTTTTTGGAAGCGGGGGCAGAAGTCATTGCTTGCGATATCAATGAAACAACGCTGGCTTCCTTGTCCGGCGCGACGTGCATTACCCTTGATGTAACTGATCAGACCAGTGTAGAGAAATTCATTGGCGAGACCGGAGGTATCGACATCTTGTTCAATGGGGCGGGGTATGTCCATGACGGGACGATCCTGGAATGCAGCGAAGACGAGTGGGATTTTTCGTTCTCTTTGAATGTCAAGTCCATGTACCGGATGATCAAGGGTTTTCTGCCCGGGATGCTGACCCGGGGCGGCGGCTCGATCATCAATGTTTCTTCCATTGCCTCTTCCATCGAGGGCGTGCCACGGCGGATGGTTTACGGAGCCTCGAAGGCGGCGGTTATTGGTCTGACCAAATCGGTGGCTCATGATTATGTGGCCCAGGGAATCCGGTGCAATGCCATTTGTCCGGGTCGGGTCGACAGTCCCTCGCTCCACGAGCGGGTGCGGGCGCAGGGGGGGAATTTTGAGGAAAAATTCACCAAATTTCTGGCCAACCAGCCCATCGGTCGACTGGCGACACCGCGTGAAATTGCGGCACTGGCGCTTTATCTTGCCTCCGACGAAGCCGCTTTTACCACCGGACAGCCCCATCTGGTGGACGGGGGCTGGCATAATGGGTGATTTCGGGATGATTTCGGGGTGATTTTGGAGGCGGCGGAAAAATGAGTGGCATTATCCCATCGACGGGCACATTTGTCGGGCGGGTCCGGGCGCCGAACGCCGCCCATCCGCTGGTGGTGACGGTGCGCGGTGACGAGATCGTTGATATTACCTCCGCCGCCGCCCCCACGGTGCGCGATATTTGCGAAATGGGCGATCCGGCGGCGTTTGTACGGGCCGCAGACGGGCGCGGGGTGTGCACACTGGCCGAGATCGAGGCCGGATCGCGGTCACGGGACCCGGCAAAACCCTATTTGCTGGCCCCGCCGGACCTGCAGGCGGTCAAGGCGGCAGGCGTGACCTTTGTACAGTCGCTTTTAGAGCGGGTGATCGAGGAACAGGCCCGGGGGAACCCGGCCCGGGCAGTGCAGTTGCGCAACGATATCACCGGGCTGATCGGCGCCGACCTTTCCGAGATCGTGCCCGGTTCGGATGGTGCAAAACAGGTCAAGGCGGCCCTCATCGAAAAAGGGGTGTGGTCGCAATATCTGGAAGTGGGGATCGGGCCGGACCCGGAGGTCTTTACCAAGGCGCAACCGATGTCGGCGGTTGGGTTCGGCGCCGATGTGGGACTTCATCCGGCCTCGAAATGGAATAATCCGGAGCCCGAAATCGTGCTTGCGGTGGCCAGCAGCGGCAAGATCGTTGGCGCCATGCTGGGCAATGACGTCAATTTGCGCGACATTGAGGGACGCTCGGCGCTATTGCTGGGCAAGGCGAAAGACAACAACGCCTCGGCCAGCCTCGGGCCGCTCATTCGCCTGTTTGATGACCGGTTTTCGCTTGACGATGTGCGCACCGCCGAAGTGGGGCTGATCGTGGAGGGGGAAGACGGGTTCGTTATGGAAGGGGCGAGTTCCATGGGCGAAATTTCCAGGGACCCGGCCGATCTGGTGGCCGCAACCCTTGGGCCGCACCATCAGTATCCCGACGGGCTGGTGCTTTATCTGGGCACCATGTTTGCCCCGGTAAAAGACCGCGACATTGCCGGTGAAGGGTTTACCCACAAGATCGGTGACCTGGTGGGCATACGGACCCCCTTGCTGGGGCGGCTTGAAAACCGGGTCCGGCTGGCCACCGAGTGTGATCCCTGGACCTATGGGACGCGCCAGCTCATGGGCGATCTGGCCCGGGCGGGGTTGATTTAGGGTTTTGGCTCGAATCTTCATCAAACACATCAAAAAACAGGCGGAAACATCATGGAATTGCACAAGAACCTGATCAACGGGCAGTGGGTTGACGGCGAGGCGGGGAAGAATATCAACCCCTCCAATACCGATGAGGTGGTCGGGCTTTACGCAAGAGGAACCGCCGAAGATGCCACCAGTGCCATCGCTGCAGCAAAAGAAGCGGCCCATGGCTGGGCCCGCTCGGGCATTTTGCAACGGCAGGCGATCCTGCGCACCGCCGCCGACGAGATTTTCGCCCGCAGGGAAGAACTGGGGCGCCTGCTGGCCCGGGAAGAGGGCAAAACCCTGCCCGAGGCCATTGGCGAAACGGTGCGGGCGGGGCAGATTTTTGATTTTTTCGCCGGGGAGGCGGTGCGGCTGACCGGGGAGGTGGTGCAATCCATCCGGCCCGGCGTCGGGGTGGAAATGACCCGGGAACCGGTGGGCGTGGTGGGGATTATCACCCCATGGAATTTTCCCATCGCCATTCCGGCCTGGAAAATGGCGCCGGCGCTTTGTTATGGCAATTGCGTGGTGATCAAACCGGCAGATCTGGTTCCGGGCAGCACCTGGGCCATCGTCGACATTTTACACCGGGCCGGGCTGCCCGCCGGGGTGCTCAATCTGGTGATGGGGCGCGGATCGGTGGTGGGGCAGGCCATGCTCGACAGCCCGGACATTAACGCATTCAGCTTTACCGGCTCGCAATCGACGGGGCAAAAAGTGGCGGCGGCCAGCGTTAAACTGGGCCGCAAGTTCCAGCTCGAAATGGGGGGCAAGAACCCCATGGTGGTGCTCGACGATGCCAATCTGGACACTGCGGTGGAATGCGCGATCAACGGGGCGTTCTTTTCCACCGGCCAGCGGTGCACCGCCTCTTCGCGCCTGATTGTGACCAAAGGCATTCATGACCGGTTCGTTAGCGCCATGGTGGCCCGCATGGGAGAGCTGAATGTGGGCGATGCCTGCGACACGGCAACCCATATCGGGCCGGTGGTGGACGCAAGCCAGATGGGCCAGGACGAGGACTATATCGCCATTGGCACCAGCGAAGGGGCAGTTCTGGCCGCGGGCGGCGAGCGGGTGGACAACACCGCGCCGGGCTTTTTTCTTTCGCCGGCTCTTTTTACCGAAGCGAACAACCAGATGCGCATCTCCCGGGAGGAAATATTCGGACCGGTGGCCAGTGTCATCAGGGTCAAAGATTATGACGAAGCGCTGGCGGTGGCCAATGATACCGAATTCGGGCTTTCCGCCGGGATCTGCACCAATTCGCTCAAATATGCCACTGATTTCAAGCGCAATGCCGAGGCGGGCATGGTCATGGTCAATCTGCCAACGGCGGGCGTGGACTTTCATGTGCCTTTCGGGGGCACCAAGGGGTCCAGCTATGGGTCCCGGGAGCAGGGCCGGTATGCGGCCGAGTTCTTTACGACCGTGAAAACCGCTTACACCCACCCCGGTTAGATCTTTGTTCGATCCGGTTATTGAAGTGGAGATTTCCGGTCTGGGGCGGCAGGGCGACGGGCTGGTTGTGGTCGATGGGGAGCAGCTTGCTGTGCCGGGGGCGCTGCCCGGCGAGATGGTGCGGGTGGAGCGGGCAGGCAAAAGAGCCCGCCTGCTGGAGGTTTTGCGCCCCTCACCGGACCGGGTGGTGCCGTCATGCCCCCATTTCGGGCCGTGTGGGGGGTGCCGTTTGCAACATTTGTCGCCGCCGGCGGTGGCCGATTTCAAGCGGGCGCTGGTGTGTGAAGCGCTGGATCGGGCCGGGGTTGCGGCGGTTGTCAGCCCGACCATTTCCGCTCACGGGCGGGGGCGCCGCCGGGTGACCCTGCATGCGGGACAAAACGGTGCCGGGTTTAACCGGCGCCAATCCCACGAAACCCATCCCATCGATCAATGCCCCATTCTGGTTCCCGAGCTTGATTCGGCGCCGGCCATTGCCCGGGCCATATTCAAACTGACAGGGCCGTGTGATGTGGGACTGACCGTGGCTGACAACGGGCTTGATGTGGGGGTGCGCACGAAGGGCCATAAGAAAGGGACGGGCATTCGGGCAGGCCGCAGATCCGGGGGACCTGATCTGGTTTCGGTGGGACGACAATTTCACCTTGCGAGACTGATTCTTGATGGTGAACTGGTGTGGCAGAGCTCGCCCCCTGTGCTTGGTATCGGGCGGGCGATCGTGCCCCTGCCCGCAGGCGGGTTTTTGCAGGCCAGTGCCAGGGCCGAGGAGGTGCTGGGCGAACTGGTGTGTCATGGCGCACGCCGGGCGAAGCGGGTGGCGGACCTTTTTTGCGGAATGGGGACTTTTGCCTTGCGACTGGCCGAACAGGCCCAGATCTATGCCTGTGACAATTCAGAGGGCGCCATCGAGGCGCTGGTGGCCGGGTGGCGGTCGACCAGCGGGCTGCGCCCGATCAAAACCGAAGTGCGTGATCTTTTCAGTGATCCCCTCGAAGTCCGGGAATTGCAGCATTTCGACGTGGTGGTTTTCGATCCGCCCCGGGCCGGAGCGCGGGCGCAGGCGGCCTGTCTGGCCGGGTCCGAAGTGCCGGTGGTTATCTCAGTGAGCTGCGATCCCGTCAGCTTTTCCCGGGATGCGGCGGCTTTGACCAGCGGCGGCTATCAGCTCGTGAATGTGCAGCCCGTCGATCAGTTTGAACATGCTCACCATGTGGAAATCGTAGGCATATTTGCCAGGGGCGCACTTCGCGATTGACATTTGGTACAAAATAAGAACAAATTAGGTACATATTAGGAAACGCCGACTATTTCAGTGGAGCCGGGCGGTTCCTGGTGGCATTGCAAGCCGGATTACGGTCTGAAACAAGGAAGGACAGAACATGGCGAATTCGCCGCTCAAGGTGATCGAAGGGGGTCGCATGGACAAAACCAAGGCACTTGAGGCGGCATTGAGCCAGATTGAGCGGAATTTTGGCAAAGGCGCCATCATGAAGCTGGGTTCCGAGGCGCTGGTGGAGATTGAAACCATCTCCACGGGATCGCTGGGGTTGGATATGGCGCTGGGGATTGGCGGTCTGCCCAGGGGCCGGGTTGTCGAAATTTACGGACCAGAGAGCTCGGGTAAAACCACCCTGACCCTGCATGTGATTGCCGAGGCCCAAAAACTGGGTGGTATTTGCGCCTTCGTGGATGCCGAGCATGCTCTTGATCCCATTTACGCCAAGAAACTTGGAGTCAATGTGGACGAGTTGCTGATTTCACAACCCGATACCGGTGAGCAGGCGCTGGAAATTGCCGATACGCTGGTACGTTCAGGGGCCATCGATGTGCTGGTGGTTGATTCGGTGGCGGCGCTGACCCCCAAGGCCGAACTGGAAGGGGAGATGGGCGATTCGCTGCCGGGCCTGCAGGCCCGTCTGATGAGCCAGGCCATGCGCAAACTGACCGCTTCGATTTCGCGGTCAAAAACCATGGTGGTGTTCATCAATCAGATCAGGATGAAAATCGGGGTGATGTTCGGGTCACCTGAAACCACCACCGGCGGTAATGCGCTCAAATTCTATTCCTCGGTGCGTCTGGACATTCGCCGGATCGGCGCCATCAAGGACCGTGATGAAGTCATTGGCAATCAGACACGGGTCAAGGTGGTCAAGAACAAGCTGGCGCCACCGTTCAGGCAGGCGGAATTCGATATTATTTTCGGCGAAGGCATTTCAAAAACCGGTGAACTGCTTGATCTGGGGGTCAATGCGGGGATCGTCGAGAAATCGGGTTCATGGTTTTCCTATGACAGCCAGCGGCTGGGGCAGGGGCGTGAAAATTCCCGCCAGTTCCTTAAAGACAACCCCGAAATCGCCAATGCCATTGAAGCGGGGGTGCGCGAAAGTGCGGGGTTGGGCGCGGGGGAGCTGATTGCCGGACCGACCACCGGCAAGGATAAAGCCGGCGGGAAATGAGTGTCGCTGTTTTGTAGTACCAGGCCATGGCGACGGGATTTGGCCGGTTATGCTCTCCGGCTGGTTTTGAGAAGGTGTTTCCGCTCTACAGGTCCTAAGCCGACTGCAATTGGCTGTGGTCGCGGATGACCATGCCGAAACCGGGTTGATCGGAGACCGTGAGCTTTCCGTTTTCAGGTAAGTCCTCGCCGATAAACAGATCGCCAAAAACCGGTCGGATGGATCGGCCATCGGGACTGGTCGCCACATACTCGCAAACCGGCGCTGTGGGTTGGCTGGCTATGAAATGATACGAGTAGGGGCCGCTACCGTGGGGGATCAAGGTGATGTCGTAGGCGGATGCGTGAGCGGATATGCGCAATAATTCGCTAAGTCCGCCCACCCACATCGCATCGGGCTGAATGACATCCAGCGTTCGTTCCTCGATCAGCCGCCGGAACCCGTAACGGGAATATTCGTGCTCGCCGCTTGTCCATTTCATACCGGGGTGCGCCTGTTTTAGCGCCCGGTAGCCCTCGACATCATCGGGAGGCAATACTTCTTCCCACCAATAGATATCCAGATGCCGGCACGCCTCGGCCAGCCGGATGGCGAACGGGACATCAAGAGACATGTAGCAGTCGACCATCAGCGGGTAGTCCGGCCCCACCAGTTTCCGCTGGGTGTCCAGATATTCAACATTTTTTCGCAAGCCTTCCTCGCCGCTAAAATGGCTGTGTGGCAGGGGGACCTTGGCACCCCAGAACCCGAGTTGTTTTGTCGCGTCGGGAGCAGGGCCCGTGCAGTAGAAATCAATTTCGTTGTGACAGAGACCGCCAATGAGATTGTAAACAGGCTCTTGGCGGATTTTGCCCACCAGATCCCAAAGGGCAAGATCGACGGCACTGATCGCCATTATCGGCAATCCCTTGCGGCCGTAAGGCAAAGAACTGCGATACATCTGATCCCAGATGCGATTGATGTTCCGGCAGTCCTGACCAATGATGAAACGTGAGAAATGGTTTTTGATCAGCCACGCGGCGGGGGCACCACCCTGACCGGTTGCGACGCCGATTGTTCCCTTTGAGGTCTCCAGTTCAATGACCAGGGAACCCAGCACATTTACGCCCCAACTGGAACGCTTGTCACGATATTCGGGATAGCCCGACATGGGATTGGAAATTTCGGAATCGATGAGCCAGTGGCCGCCTTTCTGAGCGAAATAGTCACCACCGGTGCCGCCACTTTTAACGAGATAGACCCGCATCGCGGCGATAGTGAATTCGGAACTCATTTCAGGTGAAATACCTGTTTCAGGGTCACCTGCACCGGAACATTTCCCGCACCGACATCCATGATGTCGGCCATGTGGTCCCACCAGCGCTGGACAATCTGGTGGTCGGGCAGATCATCCATGGTGTGATCATCGGTGCGGGTCAAAATGGCAAACAGATAGTTGGTCTGGGGGTCCAGCCAGATGGAATAGTCCGAAATGCCGGCATCGGTGAGGGCTTTGGCCATCTGGGGGAAAATTTCATCGTGCCGCCGCTCATACTCGGCGGCCTGACCTTCCTTGAGTTTCATGCGGAAAGCGAAACGTTCAGGCATTTGAGTTAGTCCTTTTGCACGAGGGACATGGATTGACGGGTCGTTTCGCACACATGTTCGAGGTGACGGCGGTAGGCGGCCATGGCGGCACTGGCGTCGCCTGTCCCCACTGCGTCGGCAATCTCGCAATGCTGGGCGACGCTCTTTTTCATGACGCCGTGAAATGTGCTGGCGACTCGACGTACATCAAGCCCGACATTGTAAAGTCCCTGCGCCAGCGCCGCCAGCAACCGGTTCCCGGCCCCATCATAAAGTGCCTGGTGAAACTCGACATCGAGCAGGCGGAATGCCACCGGATCGTCGTAAAATGCATGCCCGTCCACGGCCAGTTTCATAATGCGCTGGCGGTGTTCGGCGGACGCCAGTTTTGTGCACAGCCGAACCAGTTCCAGATCGACCACGGTGCGGGCTTCGAAATGCTCCTGCACATCATATTCCGCCACGGACAGCATGACATTGAACGGCGCTACCAGGCGGCTCGGGGAGAGATCGGTAACCGTGTAACGCCCCCCCTGACGGCTTTCGAGCACCCCCATGATCGTTAACGCCTTGAGCGCTTCGCGCAGGGGCGGACGGCTGATGCCGAACGCGATACGCATCTGTTGCTCTGTGGGCAGCCGGTCACCTGATTTGAGATTGCCGCTTTTGATCATTTCCAGGATACGGTTGGAAACCCGTTCGGCAATCGAGGTGCGTTCCAGTGTGCTGCCGGCAAACTTGGTGACTGCGTCAGGTGTGGCAGAGGGACCGCTTCGAACGGAAAACCCGGCCGGTTCCTGCCCGGCGGCTGAGACTTCCACCTGTTTCTGATTGGCCGGTTTTATCACGGTGCTGCCCTGCTGTTTCATAGGCCGAGACGGTAAAACCGGTTGGCATTGTCGCGGTAGAATTTGCGCAATTCAGTTCTTGAAAAACCTTCGAGTGCCCGATCCAGCACCTCAACCCAGCGGGGCAATGTCGTGGCCTGGAGGCACACCGGATAGTCGCCGGCGTAAATGGTGCGATCGATGCCAAAGCTATCAAACGTCGCCTCGATATATGGCGCCAGATCGGCCTCGGTCCAGTTTTCCATGTCGGCCTCAACCGGCAGGTCAGACAGCTTGATATATAGGTTTGGATGCCGGCAGAGCTCGGCGACATCGGCCCGGTACTGAGCCAGGGCGCCTTCGAGAATGCCCGGCTTGCCACAATGATCAAGAATCATCGGCACGTTTGGCACGTGTTTTACGAACTCGCGGACAATGTCCATTTGCGTGTGGTTGACGTTGATCTCGAAGTGCATGCCGTATTTTTCAAGCAGATTTACACCCTCGATAAAATCATCGCTCAGGGTGAGCGAACGGGGGTCATCATCGAACTCGACGATCCGGCGGATACCCTTGACGGTGGGGTGCTTTTCGGCGAGCTCGGCCAGCACCGGTTCGGCCCCGCGCCCTTTTTCCAGCGGAGCCATGGCGACAATTCCCTTGATCCGGGGGTCGCGCCGGGCCTCGTTTTCAACAAACAACACTTCTTCTATGTACTGGCCGCCCCGGGGCGAAAAGTCGGCATAACATTCCAGAAAAACCATGGCCTCGACATCGATGTCCCCCAGATCGCGGGCGTAGTCCTCCACGTGATAAGCCCGGTCAAACAATACATTGCCCTTGATCCAGGTATAATCGAGCCGGGCCGGATCCCAGATATGCAGGTGGGTATCAATGATGGGAAAATCAGGCATCTACTTTCTTTCAGCGTCTCATTGCAGATCAAGGGTCAGGCGGTGTTGTGGGCGGATACAAAACTTGTCAGGACAACGCACACCCACGGGCAGTACCTGAACCGGGGCATTTTTCCGGTTCGTGCCGAGCCGGTGGATATTTTCCTTGCCCGGATCAAAACCATGCTCCTTCTTGTGCCGGCAAGCCGGTTTGGCTTCAGCCCTTAACGATCACGTTTGGCGTGTCGATAATATCTTGTCAAACTAATTTTTGTCTGACAAGTTGATACGAAACAGGCACCAAGGCCTGAAGGCTGCACCAGGGAGGGGCAACCAGCGTGACGATCTCACTTGCAACGCGCCGCCGTGTCGGGCGCACCAAACTTGAGTTGCCGGTGTTCGGTTTTGGCGCCGCCCATATCGGTGAGCTGTATGCCAAGGTGCCCGAAACGGAAGCGGTGGCAACGCTGGCGGCGGCCTGGGACAACGGCGTGCGCTATTATGATACCGCCGCATGGTACGGGCGCGGGCTGTCCGAGCACCGGCTTGGGGGAATGTTGCGAACCAAACCGCGCGAGCAATTTGCCCTGACCACAAAAGTCGGACGGACGCTGTCGCGTCCTGAAAATCCGGGCACCTTCGACCGGTCGCCCTGGGTGGGCGGCCTGAATTTCGAGGTGACCTTCGACTACGGATATGACGGGATCATGCGCTCCTATGAACAGGCGCTGCAACGGCTGGCGATCGATAGCGTTGATGCTCTGGTCATCCATGATCTTGACGCGCTTTTCCACGAAGCGCATTTCGAGCGCCACAAAAGCGATCTGGTCGCCACCGGCATGAAGGCTCTTGAAGAGCTCAAGGCGAGCGGTGACATTGCTGCGATCGGGATGGGGGTCAATACCAGCGAGGCCCTGGAACAGGTGGCAACCCTGGTGGATCTCGATTTCGTACTTGTCGCCCTGCCGTACACGCTGCTTGATCAGTCCAGTTTGAACACCGGCATGGCAACCTGCCTTGAACGCGATGTCAGCGTCGTCATCGGTGCGCCGTTCGCATCGGGTATTTTAGTGACCGGGTCCGGCGGAGAGGCCAAGTACGCCTATGCCGCGGCGTCTGAAGAAGTGCAGGCCAGGGTGCGCGGCATGGAAGGGGTGTGCCGGGCCCACGGGGTGACCCTGCCGGCGGCGGCGCTGCAATTCCCGCTCGCCCATCCCGCCGTTGTTTCGGTGATACCGGGGGCCGTGGGCGCCCAGGAAGTTGTGCAGAATATTGCCTCGCTGAGTGCGCCAATTCCAGCCGCGTTCTGGTCGGATTTGAAAGAACAGGG
The DNA here is from genome assembly GCA_013152625.1 of Alphaproteobacteria bacterium. Lineage (GTDB taxonomy): Bacteria > Pseudomonadota > Alphaproteobacteria > Rhizobiales > Devosiaceae > JAADFY01. The sequence continues at coordinate 9,570 of JAADFY010000179.1, read as the reverse complement.
GCTGATCGACGCCGAGGCTCCGGTTCCTGCGAACGGTCAGGGTATCTGAGCGTATGGAAACCGCCACGACATCGAGCGCCGGGGAAACCGTAATTTCGGCGCGGGGGATTTCAAAGCAGTTCGCCGGTATTGAGGTGCTGCGGGACGTGGATCTTGATTTCAGAGCCGGCGAAATTCATGCTCTGGTGGGCGAGAACGGGGCCGGTAAATCCACTTTTGCCAAGATCCTGTCCGGTGTGCACCGGCCCACCCGGGGTACGCTGGCGTTGCGCGGGGAACTGGTGGAGGTGCCCAATCCACTGACGGCGCAGCGACTGGGGATTACACTCATTCATCAGGAGCCTGTTTCGTTTCCCGATCTGTCGGTTGCGGAAAACCTGGTTCTGGGACGGGATCAGGGGTCGGTTCTGGGGCGGGTTCCCTGGGCAAAAATTACCCGTGATGCCAGAGAATCCATGGATCAGCTGGGGATCAATATCAAAGTCAATGTGCCCATGCGCGGCCTGTCCATTGCCGACCAGCAGATGGTGGAAATCGCCCGGGCGCTGGCCAGCGACAGCCGGCTTATCATCATGGATGAGCCCACCGCGCCGCTGACGCCGATAGAGGTGGAAACTTTATTCAAGATTGTCCGGCGGCTGCGAGATGAGGGCCGCACCATTATTTTCATCAGCCACCGGCTGGAAGAGGTGCGGGCGCTTTGTGATCGTATCACGGTGTTTCGCGACGGTAATCTGGTGCATACCGGCGATGTAGCGGCGGTGGATGACGAGGAAATAATCCGGCTGATGATCGGGCGCTCGCTCAAGGAATATATCCACAAACGGCGCACCGAAATCGGTGAGGTGGCGCTGGAGGTAAAAGATCTTTGTCTGCCCGGGCTGTTCAGCGATATCAGTTTTGAAGTGCGCAAGGGTGAAATCGTCGGGCTTGCCGGGCTGGTGGGGGCAGGGCGAACCGATGTGGCCCGGGCGATATTCGGCATAACTCCGGCCCACAGTGGCACCATTGCGGTCAATGGCAAGGATATTGGCGTTGCCGAACCGACCGAGGCCATCGCCCTTGGTCTTGCTTTTGTGCCGGAAGACCGGGCGGCGGCGGGGATATTTCAAAGCCTTTCGGTTGAACACAATATCACCGCGGCGGTGCCGGGGCGCATTGCGCCGCGCGGGTTCATTCGTCATGCCCTGGAACGGGCGCTGGCCAATGAGGCGGTGCAAAAAATGCGAATCCGGCTGGCCTCGCTTCGTCAGCCCATCGGCGAATTGTCCGGGGGCAATCAGCAAAAATCGATCCTTGCCCGCTGGTTGCTGACCGACCCCAGTGTTTTGATCATGGATGAGCCGACCCGGGGGATCGATGTTGGCGTGAAGTCGGAATTTTACGACATGATCGGGGAGCTGGCCGAGAGCGGGCGGGCGATTTTGCTCATCTCATCGGAATTGCCCGAACTTTTAGCACTGTGCGACCGGATACTTGTCATGTCCGAGGGTCGGCTGACCGCCGATCTGTCCCGCGCCGAGGCCACCCAGGAAAACGTCATGCGCGAAGCAGTGCCGAAATCCGGGGTCCATTCGCCCACGGTGGCCGCATGAACCGGATAACGGGCGTTATTGGTGCCCTGTTGCGCCGCCGGGCCGCCGGTATTGCGGTCATGTTGCTCATATTTTCGCTGGTGGTGGGCCTGATACAGCCCCGGTTTCTTACCCCGGATACGTTGCGCATCGTCATGCTGGCAATTCCATTGATCATGGTTGCGGCAATGGGACAGATGATGGTTCTGGTTTCGCGCCATGTGGATTTGTCCATGGGGTCGATGCTGGGGTTCACCGCCATCGTTGCGGGCATGGTGTTTCGTGATTTTCCTGACGTGCCATGGTGGGTGGGGTTTATCGTCGCCATCTCGACCGGCGCGGTTCTGGGCCTGTTCAATGGTCTGGTGGTCACGATATTCAAACTGCCCTCGATTATTGTCACTCTGGGTACGTTAAGTCTGTTTCGCGGTGTGCTGTTTTTAATCTCCGATGCCCGGCAGGTGGATCCGCAATTCATTCCCTCAGCGCTCATTCAGATGTCACAGACCTCGCCCGTGTTCGGAATACCGGGGATTGTCCTGATCGCGTTCGGAGTGGCGTTTTTAACCTATTTGTTCCTCGATCACACACGGCTTGGCCGGCAGATATATGCCATCGGCTCCAACCCGGCCGCCGCGCCGTTGCGGGGCATTCGGGTGGTGCCGGTCACGTTGCTGGTATTTACGCTTTCGGGGGCACTGTCGGGTCTGGCGGGGATCATGTATGCGTCCCGCTTCGGTTATGTGAACCCCTCGATTACCGGTGTCGGATTTGAATTTACCGTCATCGCCGCGGTTGTGATCGGCGGCGCCTCGATCAATGGGGGCGTGGGAACGGTGCTGGGCACTGTGCTGGGGGTGATCCTTTTAGGCACGGTCAGCGTTGCGTTGCCGATACTGGCGGTTTCGGCTTTCTGGCAGGATGCTATATTTGGCGCCGTTATCGTTATTGCCCTGCTGATCGACCGGTCGGTACGTGAGCGCGGTGCGCGCAGTGTTGTTGCGGGGCACCGGCCATGAGCGGGGCAGAGGACGCCACAACACGTACCCCGCCCGCCGCCGATGCAGCGACGCCCCGGCCGCGCTGGCAGGTCATTCTGGTTCGGCCGGAAACGGTGACATTCCTGTTCCTGATCGTTGCCACGATCGGGGCAAGCTGGCTGTCGCCGTTTTTTGCCGATGTGAGATACATCCTTGAAAGTTTTACCTTTTATTTCGAATTCGCCATTGTGGCGCTGATCCTGACCATGGTGATCATATCGGGGGAAATCGACCTGTCGGCTGCGTCGATGATGGCGCTTTCCGCCTCGCTGTTCGGTGTTGCCTATCAGGCCGGACTGGGCATACCGGGCGCCATGGCCGTCAGCCTTTTGTCCGGGGTTCTCATGGGCGCGTTCAATGGCTTTTTAGTCATAAACATGAAGCTGCCCTCGATCATTGTTACCATCGGCACCCTGACGCTGTTTCGCGGGCTGGCGCAGGTCATTGCCGGGGACAAATCCATCGGAAAATTTCCCGCCTGGTTCATCGGTATCGACTACCGGTTTGTGTTTGATGTCCCCATTCCGGTGATTGTTTTTCTCATCGTGTCGCTGATCCTGGGTATCTTTCTGGGAACAAGCGCCATTGGCCGCCAGATATACCAGATCGGCACCTCCCCGATTGCGGCCCGCCATGCGGGTATTCGGGTCAATCGCATCAAGTACGGGCTGTTCATCGCCATGGGTCTGGTCAGTTCCATCGCCGGACTTCTGGCCGCCTCGCGGCTGGCCTCGGTACGCTACGATCTGGCCACGGGGGGCGAGTTGCAGATGGTGCTGATCGTCATGCTAGGCGGAACCTACATTTTTGGCGGGCGCGGCACCATTTTAGGCACCTTCCTCGCCGCCTGGCTGCTGGTGGTCATCGCCACCGGCATGACCGTGGCCAACATTCCCATCAATGCGCAACTGACCGTTCTGGGTCTGTTGCTCATTGTTTCGATAATCGCGACGAACGCGATTCACGTCCGCACCCAACGGTAGCGGGCATTTGCCGCCGTTTTTCGGCGTTCACTCAAGGAGAAAAAGATGTTCAGAAAATCTCTAGTTTTCGGCCTCGCCCTGGGCGTGTCCATGGCGTCCGGCGCCGCGGCATTCGCGCAGGAATCCCTTTCCATCGTGTTTGTCGGCAAAAACACCGGCAACCCGTATTTCGACAGTCTGGTTCAGGGCTTTGAAGATGCGTGCGATGTGCTGGGGTGCGAGTTCGAGTTTGTGGCACCGGCTACGGCTGAAGCCACTTCGCAGATCCCGTTCATTACGGCACAGATTCAGCGCCGGGTTGACGTGATTGCCATATCTCCCAACAGCCCCGATGCCCTCAATCAGGTTCTGGACCGGGCCCGGCAGCGCGGCATTTTAGTACTTTCGGTTAATGGCGACATTACCGGCAGCGAGGAATTCCGCGACGCGGCGATTTTGCCCACCGATTTTGAAAAGGTGGGGTCCGATCAGGTGGAAATGTTGGGTTCGCTCATCAACTATGAAGGCGAGATTGCCATCCTGTCCGCCACCACCGAAGCCCCGGATCAGAACAAGTGGATCGTGGGCATGAACGAGGCGCTGGAAAACAACCCTAAATATGCCAAAATGACCCTTGTCGCCACGGTCTACGGGGACGATCAGCCGGAAAAATCCACCACCGAGGCTGAAGCACTGCTTTCGACCTATCCCAACCTGCGCGGGATCATCTCGCCGACCACTGTGGGTATTGCTGCTTCGGCACAGGTCGTGCAGTCGGCCAACAAGGCCGATCAGGTCAAGGTTACCGGACTGGGGACCCCCAACCAGATGCGCCCGTTCATCAAGGACGGCACGGTTGAGGCGTTCCAGCTTTGGAGCCCGTACAATGAAGGCTGGCTGGCGTCCTATTTCGCCGTCGGGCTCAAGGCCGGCACCATTGTCAACGAAGTGGGTGCCACCTTCGAGGTTCCCAATCTGGGCACCATCACCATCAACGAGTTGAATTCGATCAACACCCAGGCGGGTCTGACGACCTTTAACGCCGACAATATCGACGACTTCAACTTCTAGGCATATGCGTACAGGACGGACGCCGGCGAACACGCCGGCGTCCGTTCATTAAACAAAAGGGCACCTTCGTGACGGCCAGGAGGAATACCGCCAGCGCGATGATGATATCTGGCCGGCACTGGCTGAACGGTTTGCCGTTTGCCGCATTTGTGATCAAGCCAGACTTCCGGACGCTGAAACCCACGTGGCTGTTTGCGTGCACCGGAAAACCGACACCCAGCTCGCTGAACTGTTCAGACCGCCCTTTTTGGACCGGACTGTTCGGGAGCTGGCAGTCATTCTTTGTTTGAAACAAAAAGGAACCGCCGTGCCCGCCCGCTTTCGCCTGCTGACACCGGACGCTCAATATGCGGACGATGCTGTCATCGAACACCGCACCGCCGGCCCCGACGTGCACTGGGATATCTACCGGGAGCGCACGCGCAGCCGCGAGAACATACCCCCGTCAATATTAGCCAATGCGGATGCCATCGTCATCTGGCATGAAATGGTGATTGATACCGCGTTCGTTGACAGTCTTGAAAACTGCAAGATCATCGTTCGGGCCGGGGTCGGCTTCGATCATGTTGATCTTGAGGCGGCGGGCCGCGCCAATATTCCGGTGTGCAACACCCCCGACTATGGCACCAGCGAGGTCGCCGATCACGCCATGGCGCTGATTTTGGCGTTCGCGCGCGGCATCGTGAGCTACCACGAGGCGTTAAGGGCCGATCCGGTTGGAAATTTCAGCCCCGAACATGCGCCCCTTGTACGCCGGATTCGCGGGCGCACCCTGGGGATTGTCGGGCTGGGCCGCATCGGCATTGCCACCGCGCTTCGAGCAAAGGCCTTTGGCATGGATATCGTTGCCTACGACCCCTATTTGCCGCCGGGCATGGAGATCGCCCTTGGTGTGGAACGGGTATCCTCGCTTGATGAATTGCTGGCGCGTAGCGATGTGGTCAGCCTGCACACGCCGCTCACCGACGAGACCAAAAACATGATCGATGGGGCAGCGCTTGGAAAAATGAAATCTGATGCGGTACTGATCAACACCGCCCGGGGTGCCATTGTCGATACGCCAGCCCTGATCGCGGCCATCAAATCGGGCACAATTGCCGGCGCCGGCCTTGACGTGCTGCCGGTGGAACCGCCCACCGCCGATGACCCGTTTTCCCTTGCTTACTCATCGCTTGGGGGGTCGAAACTGGACGGGCGGCTGATCGTGACGCCCCACGCGGCCTGGTCAAGCCCACAAAGCAGTGGCGATGCGCGCCGGCTTTCGGTGGAGACCGCCATGATGTTTTTGCGCGGGGGCCAGCTTCGAAATCTGGTCAATGCCGAATTTCTGCCCGGCGCCGGTTGAACGAGCCCGCCGGGACGATACTGAAATAGTGACACGGGTTGAAAGCAAGGCGGGTGGACACGCGTGCGGCCAAAAGGATAAAAGGCGCGGTCCGGTGGTGGCCCGGGGCGCCGATAAAATAATCTGGTTGGCGGCGGGGCCGAATTATTGAGTGATTGCAAGGCACAATGAAAAGCGTCAACGACATCCGGTCGAGCTTTGTGGGGTTCTTTGAGCGCGAGGGACATGCCCATGTACCCTCGGGGCCGCTGGTGCCGCGCAATGATCCGACCCTGATGTTCACCAATGCCGGCATGGTGCAGTTCAAAAACGTTTTTACCGGACTGGAAAACCGGCCCTATTCCACCGCCGTTACTTCACAGAAGTGTGTGCGGGCGGGGGGCAAGCACAATGATCTGGACAATGTGGGGTTCACGGCCCGCCATCTGACCTTTTTTGAAATGCTGGGCAATTTTTCGTTTGGCGATTATTTCAAGGAACGGGCCATTGAACTGGCCTGGCGGGCGATAACCAAGGAACTTGGCCTGAGCAAAGACCGTCTGCTGGTTACGGTTTATCACGATGATGACGAGGCGTTTGATCTGTGGAGCCGGATTGCCGGGCTGCCCGAAGACCGGATCATCCGGATCGCCTCAAACGCCAATTACTGGTCCATGGGCGACACGGGGCCGTGCGGGCCGTGTTCGGAAATTTTTTACGATCACGGCGATGCCTTCTGGGGCGGACCGCCGGGAACCAAAGACGAAGACGGTGACCGGTTCATCGAAATCTGGAACCTGGTGTTCATGCAGTTTGAACAGCACGCGGACGGGCGGCGCGAACCCCTGCCCCGACCCTCGATTGATACGGGGATGGGTCTGGAGCGGTTGGCCTCGGTGCTTCAGGGCACCAACAGTGTGTTTGAAACCGATCTGTTCAAAATGCTGGTGGATACCGGGGCGGCGGCAACCGGGGTGGTCGCCAGCGGTGAGGCTCTAACCTCGCTGCGGGTTATTGCCGACCATTTGCGGGCGATGACGTTCTTGATCGCGGAAGGGGTTTTGCCGTCCAACGAAGGGCGCGGATATGTGCTTCGGCGGATCATGCGGCGGGCCATGCGCCACGGCACGTTGCTGGGCGCAAAAAACCCGGTCATTCATACCATGGTTTCGGCGCTGGTGGCGGAGATGGGGCAGGCTTTTGCCGAACTGGCGCGCGGGCAGGACATGATTACCGAGACCATCGAACTCGAAGAGGGGCGGTTTTTGCGCACCCTTGGCCGCGGCCTGAACATTCTGGCCGATGAAACACGCGATCTGAGCCAAGGGGGCACGCTGGATGGGGCCACCGCGTTCAAGCTTTATGACACGTTCGGATTTCCCCTTGATCTGACCCAGGATGCCTTAAAAGCTAGGGACATCTCGGTGGATGTGGCCGGGTTCGAGGCGGCCATGGCCAAACAAAAGGCCGAGGCACGCAAGAACTGGACCGGATCGGGCGCTGCGACCTCCGACGAAGTTTGGTTCGGGGTGGCCGAGACCGCCGGACCGACGGAATTTTTGGGGTATGAGACCGAGGAAGCCGAAGGGGAAGTGCTGGCGCTGGTACGGGGGGGAGAGGTCGTTTCTTCGCTCAAGGGTGGCGACGAAGGGTTTGTCATTGTCAATCAGACCCCGTTTTATGGGGAAAGCGGCGGGCAGGTTGGCGACAGCGGTGCCCTGACAGGGGATAATGTAACGGCAACCATCATTGATACCGGACGTCAGTTCGGGGGTGTTATTGCCCATCTGGTAGAAGTTGAGACCGGGGAAATCGTGCCGGGGCAGGCGGTGTCCCTGCGGGTGGATCATGGGCGGCGCACCGCTATTCGGGCCAATCATTCCGCGACCCATCTGCTGCATTCGGCGCTGCGCGAGGTTTTAGGGCCCCATGTGGCGCAAAAAGGCTCGCTGGTATCCCCCGACCGTTTGCGGTTTGACTTTTCCCACACCAAACCGGTTTCGGTCGACGAGCTGGACAAGATCGAGGAACTGGCCAACACCATGGTTTTGCAGGACAGCGCGGTTCAAACCCGGTTGATGGGGGTGGATGAGGCCCGGGCCGCCGGGGCCATGGCGTTGTTTGGCGAGAAATACGGCGACGAGGTTCGTGTGGTCATGATGGGGGAGATCGCGGATGGGGAAGCCAGAGGCAAGCCGTGGTCGATGGAATTGTGCGGGGGGACCCATGTGGGGCGGACCGGTGAAATCGGTCTGACCAATATCGTGCAGGAAACCTCGGTGGCCGCCGGTGTGCGCCGGATCGAGGCGTTGACCGGGCACGCCGCCCGGCGGCATCTGGTGGGTCGGGACGCACAATTGCGGGCAGCAGCAGCGGCTCTTAAAGTTACCCCGGACGAACTGACGCCGCGAATTTCCGCTTTGATTGAAGAACGGCGCCAGCTTGAGCGCCGCTTGAGCGAAGCACGGCAAAAACTGGCCCTGGGTGGCGGCGGGGATGGCCCTGCGGCGGCGGGACCGGAAACCATTGCCGGGGTGGCGTTTGTCGGCCGGGTGGTGGAGGGGCTGGCGCCAAAGGATCTGCGCGGTCTGGTTGATGCGGCAAAACAACAGATCGGATCGGGAGTGGCGGCAATTGTCGGGATTACCGAAGACGGCAAAGCTGGGGTCGCAGTGGGGGTGACCGAGGATCTTGTGGACCGGTTCAGCGCGGTTGAACTGGTGCGGGCCGCCTCGGGTGTTCTGGGCGGCAAGGGTGGCGGTGGCCGGGCCGACATGGCCCAGGCCGGCGGGCCGGACGGCAAAAAAGCCGAAGCGGCGTTAACCGCCATTCGCGATGAAATGACGCCTTAGAGCCTATCCTGTCTTGATAGAATCAAAACAGGATAGGCTCTAATTCATTGTTAACGCGTGTCATTTTCCCGATAACCGGTATCCACTTATCGGTGACACGCTTTAACGCACCCGGACCGAACCACCGCTGGAGGCGGACACATCAATGGCCGCCGGGGTGCCGATCAGCATCAGGCTGGCGCCGCTGGAAACCTTCCCGCGCACTTCGTCGGTGACGGCCAGGGTGGCCGAGCCGCCGCTGGAACCATCCACGTAAGCTTCGGTGCATGCCAGGTCCGAGCCCGAAAACGAGGCGCCGCTGGAAAACTCCACAGTGGCCAGTTCGCAAACGCCAACCAGCCGGGCATTAGCACCGCTGGACAGGTCCAGTGTCAGTTCAGCGGTGGTGAGTTCGCCCACCCAAATACTGGCCCCGGATGAGGCTTTGATCGTTAAATCCGGGGGGGCGGTGTCGTCCAGTTCGATTCTGGCGCCGGCGCTGGCGACCAGCGATGACATATCCGGGGCCGAAATGTGGATTATCGGCTGATCGTTTCTTGAGGAAAACATGCCCAGAAAGCCCCCGTCGAAAACGAAATCAAAGAACGAATCGTTGCGGCGTATGTAGACTACATCGTCTCTCAGAGTAATTTCTATTTTCTCCAGTGCCGCCTCGTCGTCCGCCTCGATGCGAACCGAATAGGTCTCGGCCCGGGTCGCGATAACTTTCAGGCCGGACTGCACGTCAATACCTGTAAAACCGGAAAT
>JAADFY010000178.1 GCA_013152625.1 Alphaproteobacteria bacterium | reverse complement strand
AAACCAAAGCTGCCAGCGCCGACCGGCCGACCCGGGAAAGCATCGAGGGGTCAAAACGTTCCCCGTCCATTACCTCGCCAATGCGCTTTGTGGCGGTGGCGGTGGCAAACAGTTCGGTTGGCTGGACGGCAAGTTGAGCCCCCAGGGTGGCCGGCACGATTTTGTGGTCGGCCAGCACATCCAGCGTATGCCGGGAAACAATGATTTCCGCCGGTGCAATCCGGCTGATTTCGTCGGTCAAACCCCGGGCGGAGATGGTTTTGACCTGCAGGATGCCGGTGGAAATGTCGCCCGCCGCAAGGCCGAATTCGGTGCCGTCGTGGCGCAACATGGCCAGGGCGAGAAGATGGTTGGGCGCCCCGCTTTCCAGCAGATCATCTTCGGTCAGGGTGCCGGCGGTGACCAGACGCACCACATCGCGCTTGACCACCGCTTTGGGCCCGCGTTTTTTCGCTTCGCTGGGCACTTCGAGTTGTTCGCACACCGCCACCCGGTGCCCCAGGGCCACCAGTTTGCGCAGATATCGGGTGTGAGAGTGGGCCGGTACACCACACATGGCAATATCGGCGCCCAGGTGCTGGCCGCGTTTGGTCAAGGTAATGCCGAGGGCCTGAGCGGCAATTTCGGCGTCCGTAAAAAACAGTTCGTAAAAATCGCCCATGCGGTAAAACAGCAGGCTGCCCGGATTTGCAGCTTTTATTTCAAGGTACTGGGCCATCATCGGGGTGGCGGCAGCGGCCTTCCTGGCGGGTTTTGTCGAGACCGTCATTGTTGTTTAGGGGCCATAATGTCGGGGCCTGGGCCGGTGCGGTGATTTCGGTGCCAGTCTAAATCATTATCGCACAGCGTTGAATTCCTAAATTTTTAAGGTGGAAAACTAAAAAACCACCGGCCGGAGCCGATGGTTTTCGTGACGTGACGGAGTAGTTTTATGCGTGCCCGGGCGTCGCTCAGGCCGCTTCTGCATGTCCTTCAAGCCATTTGACCAACGCGGCCTTGGGCTCGCCCGCGCCGATCTTCATGTCGGCGGCGGCGCCGTTTTTGAACAGGATCATGGTGGGGATGGACCGAATGCCATATTGGGCGGCAATGCCGGGGTTCTCATCCACATTGAGTTTGACGATCTTGACCTTCTCGGCCATTTCGGTCGAAATTTCTTCCAGAATCGGGGCGATGGCCTTGCACGGGCCGCACCATTCGGCCCAGAAATCAACCAGCACCGGTACTTTGGATTCCAGAACTTCGCCGGCAAAGCTCTGCTCGGTTACGGTCTTGGGCATTTTGCGCTTCCTTTGTGGCAAATGATTTGTCGCTGCCCGTCAAGATAGGGTGTATTGGCGTCCGCTTCAACACGGCTCACGTCAGCTTGAATTGAAGTGTTGCCGCGGACAGTGTTTCCGGTGTGATGGGCACCAGTTGTCCGGTCCGGGTCCATAAAACAGCGGCGGACACTCGGCGGGGTGCAAATATCTTTCGCACCACCAGCCAGTAGAGCCCCATCTGCCGCGTATAGGCGGCAGGCAGCGGTTCGCCGGGGCCGGGGGGGGCAGCGTCGGATTTGAAATCAACGATCAAAACGCTATCCGCGCCAACTACCAGCCGGTCGATACGCCCCGAAATGAGAACGGGGGTGTCGTTTTGGGTGGCGGTGGCGGCAATGGGCAGTTCGGATCGGGCATTCGGGCCAAACAGATCGGCAAGGTCGGGGCGCTCGATTAAAGCCAGGGCCTCTGCAAGCAAACGGTCATGGTCGAGGGGATAGCCCGGCAGCAGGTTTCTTAACGCGATGCGGCCCTGGTTGTCGCGCTCGTGGGGCGGCAGGGCCGGCAACACACTAAGCAACTCATGAATGGCAATCCCCCCCAGACGGGCCGCCTCCGCGTCCTGCCCGTCGCCTTTTGCCATCCCGGCTGATATTTCGGCGGGCGCCAGGGCGGTGGATGGCGACAGCACAGCAGGCCGGAAGGGCACGGTAATATTTCCGGCGGGAAAGGGGTGCTCCTGTTTTTCCAACCCGGCGGTTTTCGCGACATGAGCATAAGCATTCCGAAAAGTTGCGGGAAACCGCAGAACCGGTTCGGTAAAATTCTCCACCTTTGCCGGCCCGGCATGTTCACCTAACCCGCTGGCAACAAGCTCATACCAGCTGCCTTCCGGGGCGCCATTTTTTTTGGCCGGCTCGATGCCCGTGAGGTAAATTTCGTTTTCCGCCCGCGTCAGGGCCACATAGAGCTTGCGGTGATATTCGGCCCGGGCCGCCTCGTTCACTTTTTGCTTGATGGCGGTAATGGCGGGATGGGCCGGCAGGCCGGCGTTCCACAGAAAAAACGGCGCCTCGCCCTGCTTTTCGGGCTGACCGAGGATGATTTTGTCGGTTTTGGGGGCGGTATAGGGGGTGCTGGCATCGGCCAGTATGACAATGGGTGCCTCAAGGCCCTTGGCGCCGTGCACGGTCATGACCCGGACCAGGGCGCCCGTTTCGCCTAATTCGCGCTTGGTCTGGGCCGATCCGGCGCGCAACGCGGTCAGAAATCCGCGCAGACCGGGGTGGGCGGAGCGCTCGTGGTCGAGAGCAAGATCGAGGAACTCGGCAATGGCATCATCGACCTCAGGGCCCATGCGGGCGTGAAAGGCCCTCAGACCCCCGCCGGCAAACAGCAATCGGGCGAAAAACTCGTAAGGCCGGTCCACATCGAGCCGGTTGCGCAGGCCACCAAGATAGCTATGGGCCTTTTTGGCCCAGGGGGCGGTTTTTGCCAGCTCTTTGAGGCGCGGCCAGAGCGGGGCGCCATTGCGCCGGGCGCACAGGACTTCCAGTTGGGTCTCGGAAATGCCGATCAGCGGGGAACGCAGGATAGTGGCCAGAGCCAGTTCATCCGCCGGGGTGGCCACGAAATCGCCAAGGGTGGCCAGATCCAGGATCGCAGGATGTTGCGCAAGGGGAAATCGGTCGGCGCCGGCGTTGGGAATATTGCGGTTACGCAGGGCTTTGATAATGGCGTGAAACAGCGGGCCGCGGCTTTGGACCAGAATGAGAATATCCCCGGCCCGGACCGGTTTTTCGGTGCCGGCAATCCGACGGCCCCTGTCCAGCCAACCGGCAATACCCGCGGCAATTTCCTCGGCCAGTTCGGTGGCCGCCGGGCGCCGGTTTTGCGGGGCGAGGGGATAGGCGTCGGCGGTGGCTAAAGGCTCCGGGCGCTTTTGAAGGGGCCACAGTTCGACCAGTCCTTTGGCCTGCTGGCGGGCGGCGGTGTGGCTGGTGGCGCGGGGGACGGCCTCAAGCCCGGCGTGGGCGCGCGGTGAAGCAAATATAAGATCGACGGCCGCCAGAACATGGGGGGCGGAACGAAAACTGGTTTTTAGTTCCCGCTCGACCCAGGGGGCGTTCGCTGCTTTTGCCATGGCGGACAGGCGTTTGCCCGTGTGCCCGAAAAGAGCCGGATCAGCCCCTTGAAAGCTGAAAATCGATTGTTTTTCGTCGCCCACGGCAAACATGGTGCGCGGTCTGGCAACAGCACT
>JAADFY010000177.1 GCA_013152625.1 Alphaproteobacteria bacterium | reverse complement strand
AGAACTTACGAGGACGGAGCGGGCGTTTAGCCCGCCCCCGCGTCGGCGAGGTGCGAGCCGTTACGCGAGCAGCCGCCATTAAAGAACCCGGCCCGCCAGAGGCGGAATCGCCGTGAGCGAAACAAGAGGAAAGTGCGAAATAACGCCGGGCGGCCCGGTCAGGAAGCCTTGCCGATGCCGTCCAGTTTCAGTTCAGCCGCCCGGTGGCACCGCACCAGATGGCCGGGGGCGCCCTCCTGCAATTGGGGCTGTTCCCTGGTGCATTTGTCCACTGCGTGGGGGCACCGGGGATGAAAATAACACCCCGAAGGGGGGTTGGCCGGGCTCGGCACGTCCCCCTCCAGAGGGGTCATGGCCCCCCGGCGTCGCGGATCGGCCACCGGCACCGTGGACATCAGCGCGGCGGTATAGGGGTGTTTTGGCGTGGCATAAAGCGCTTCGGTGGGAGCCAGTTCCACAATCTGCCCCACATACATGACGATCACCCGGTCACAGATATGTTTGACCACGCTTAAATCGTGGGCGACGAACAAGTAGGTCAGGTGCAATTCGTCCTGAAGTTTTAGCATCAGGTTGAGCACCTGGGCCTGCACGGACACATCAAGGGCCGAAACGGGTTCGTCGGCCACCACCAGGCGCGGATTAAGGGCCAGGGCCCGGGCGATGACGATCCGTTGGCGCTGGCCGCCGGAAAAGGCATGGGGAAAGCGCTGCATATATTCCGGGCGCAGGCCCACCAGTTGCAGCAACTCGGCTACCCGGGCGTTGCGCTCCTCACGGTTATGCATGCCGCCAATGATCTTGAGCGCCTCGCCGATAATGTCCTGCACATTCATGCGCGGATTAAGCGACGCATAAGGGTCCTGGAAAATCATCTGTATATCGTTGCGCAGGGGCCGGATATGGCGCTCGTTCAGGCTGGCGATATCAACGACCTCATTATCGCGTTTGCGAAACAGGATTTGCCCTTCGGTAGGGTCCATGGCCCGAATGATACAGCGCGCTGTTGTCGTTTTGCCGCACCCGCTTTCTCCGACAAGACCCAGGGTTTCACCCTCGATTATGGAAAAACTGACATCATCCACCGCCCGCACCTGCCCCACCACCCGGCGAAACATGCCCTTGCGGATGGGAAAATATTTTTTAAGCCCCTTAACTTCGAGCAGGGTTGGCTTGGTTTCGGTTTGCGCAGCCATATCAGGCGGGCTCCGCTTCATCATTGTGCAAGAAACAGCTTACCGACTGGGCAGGATTAGAGGCGGTCAGTCTGGGGGTGCTCTGGTCGCATTTTCCGGGCATGAACGCCCCACAACGGGGATAAAACGGGCAACCCTTTGGCCGGTTGAACGGATGGGGGATGGTGCCCTCGATGGTTGGCAACGGCCCGCGGGACGTGCCGTGAATTGAAGGAATGGAAGACAACAGGGCCTTGGTGTAGGGATGCAGCGGATTGTGGAATATATCGTCCACCGGTCCGGTTTCCATTACCCGTCCCAGATACATCACCACCACCACATCGGCGATCTGGGCGATGACCCCGAGATCGTGGGTGATGAAAATGATCGACAGACCCCGGTCTTTTTGCAGGCTGCGCAACACGTTGAGCACCTGGGCCTGGGTGGTCACATCGATGGCGGTGGTGGGCTCGTCGGCGATCAGAAGGCGCGGCGAGCATACCAGCGCCATGGCGATCATGACCCGCTGGCGCAGGCCCCCGCTTAACTCCCACGAGTACATGGACATGCGCTCCGCCGGATTGGGCATGCCCACCTCGGTCATGGATTTGATTGCGATCTGCTCGGCCTCGGAGACCGAGACATCCCGGTGCAGGCGAACCGCTTCAACCAGCTGGTTGCCGATGGTGTGGACCGGGGACAGGGATGCCATGGGTTCCTGGGGGATCAAGGCGATCTCGTTGCCGCGAATGGCCCGCATTTTTTTGCCGCGATTGTCCAGTTTGGCCAGATCCACATAGTCGGCGTCGGCACCCCCGCTGTTGCCAGCCTGCGCAAACAGGATCTCGCCGTCGGTGACTTCTCCCGGTTTTTGCACAATGCCAAGGATCGACTTGATGGTCACGGATTTGCCGCACCCGCTTTCGCCGACAATGCCCACAACCTTGCCCACCCCCACATCAAAGCTGACCCCGTCCACGGCAATGGCGATGCCTTCATCCAGAACGAAACGCGTTTTTAGCCCCCGCACCGACAGGATCGGGCGCTCAGGCGTGTCAATCTCGTTTTTTCCGCTTTCACTCATGGCGCAGGATCAATGATAGGGGTCGGCGGCATCGCGCAGACCATCCCCGAGAATATTCAGGGCCAGAACGGTAATGATGACGGCAACACCGGGCAGCAAAAGCCACGGCGCCAGGGCCACCGACTGCAGGTTTTGCGCTTCCTGCAGCATCACCCCCCAGCTGATCGCCGGCGGGCGCAGGCCCAGCCCGAGAAAACTCAAAAACGTCTCGTTGATGATCATGACGGGAATGGCCAGGGTGACCGCGGCGATGATGTGGGAGGACATGGTGGGGGCCATGTGGCGGAAAACAATGCGCATCTGGCCGCACCCGGCCAGTTTGGCGGCAACCACGAAATCCTCCTCGCGCAGCACCAGAAAACGGCCCCGGACCTCCCGTGCCAGCCCGGTCCATGAAATGAGGGCCAATATGGAGGTGATGGCGATATAGGTGGTCACCACAGACCAGGTTCGCGGCAAGGCGGCTGAAAGTGCCAGCCAGATGGGAATGGGCGGGATCGACTGCAACAACTCCACGACCCGCTGAATAACCATGTCGGTGAGACCGCCATAATAGCCCGACAGGCCGCCGAGGAATATCCCGATGACGGTGGCCAGAAATACCGCGAACAGGCCGATGGACAAGGAGACCTGGGTGCCATGGACCAGCCGGGACCACTGGTCCCGCCCCAGCCGGTCCGTGCCTAAAAGATTTATTGGCGCATCCACTTCCGGGTTGACCACCGCCAGCAGATGCAACCGGGTGGGGAACAGCCCCAGAAACTTCCATTCATACCCTTCACCGAACAGGCGTAACGGTATTCTTCGTTCCTCGTTGATCACCCATTCCATGCGCAGGGAACGCGCGTTGCGTTTGCCCTCCATCTCGTAGGTGAAAAAGGCCGGGCCATTATCCCAGAACTGAATGCCCTGGGGTGGCATGAACGAGCCCTTGGTAATGCTTTGCACCGGGTTCTGGGTGCTGAAAAACCCCGGAAAGGCGGCAATAATTGTAATCGCGATGAGCACATAACCGGCGAACATGGCCAGCTTGTGCTTTTGAAACCGCCACCAGACCAGTTTCCAGTTTGGAGCCACCGAAACCGCGTCATGGGGTTCGGGTGCGCCGCCGGACACGTCGCCGGTGGCCAGCTCGGGCTTTTGGGCCAGTTCGGTGGGGGGGCTGTCAGTGGACATGGGGCGCCACCCTCTGGGTTTTGGGTGCACTTTGGAAATGGCGCAAGCGTAATGGTCCGATCATTTTCATGCCGCTTCCATGCGAATGCGCGGATCAAGCCAGGCCAGAAATATGTCGGACAGCAATGTTCCAATGACCGCCAGCCCGAAATAGGTCAAAACGATGGTGCCGGCTAAAAACATGTCCTGGGATATCAGCGAGCGCAGCAACAGCGGGCCGATGGTGGGCAGGTTGAGCACCGTCGCTACGATCAGCGAGCCGGAAAAAATCAGCGGCAGATACCAGCCAAGAGAGGAAACCAGCGGGTTGATGGCCAGCCGCACCGGATATTTGATAACCAGCGCCCACTCCGACATGCCCTTGGCCCGTGCCATTTCCATATAGGGCTTGTTGAGTTCATCAAGCAGGTTGGCGCGCAATATCCGGGCCAGCCGCGCGGTTCCGTCCAGTCCGAGAATAACCATGGGCAGCCACAGGTGCTGGCTTAAGTCCACCACCCTGGCAAAGCTCCACGGGGCATTGGCGAACTCGGGCGAAAACAGCCCGGTGATGGTGATGCCGAAATTGGAAAACGCCAGCCACATCAAAATCAGGGCGGTCATGAAGGTGGGGGTAGCGATGCCGATGTAATTCAGGACAGTGAAGAAATAGTCGAAAAACGAATATTGGCGGGTGGCGGAGATGATGCCGATGGGCAGGGCCACCGCGAAGGTGAACAGCAAGGTGGCCAGGCCTAAAATGACGGTAAGCAGGAGGCGCTGGCCGATCAGTTCGGATATGGGTTTTTGAAAGTCGAGGGAAAAGCCCATGTCGCCCACCAGCAGACGGCTGACCCATTTGAAGTACTGAATATAGGCGGGCTGATCGAGGCCGTATAGTTCGCGCAGTGCTTCGATCTGGCGTTGATCCATGGCCGAGCCGGAGGCGGCAAGTTCAGCCACATAAGAAGTAACAAAATCCCCCGGCGGCGCCTGTATGAGAATGAAGGCGACCACGGAGAAAACGAACATCAGCAGGGGCAGGATCAGCAACCGTTTCAGGATGTAGGTGAACATTTTTTTCTACATCCGCACGGTTTGCTGGGTTGCCCTGACTGACACAGTGCACACGGTCAGGGCAGATTAAATGCACCGGCGCATCCGTACAGGACGCGCCGGCGAAGATTATTTCAGGCCTAAAACCCTACTGAACAAAGTAGAATTGTTCTGGGCGGGTATTGCCCGGAGTACGCAGCGGCCAGTCATTGCCGGCCACCTCGGCCACATTGCGCAGGTTCTCATTGACGACAATCACGCCCTGCACCATCGGTGTCAGGCCAACGGTGCCGATTTCCCACACATTGTCAGCCCAGATCCGGAACAGCTCCTGAGCCAGTTCGATCTGGCGCGGACGCGCCGACAGTTTGGCTTCATCGATAATGTCCATGAGGCGTTGGATTTCCGGTGTCGGAGCCATGCCTTCAGCACCATCGGTTTCAACCCATTTACGCACCAGAGGCGCAAAGGTCAGAGCCACCAGAGAACGCGGATCGAATTTGGGCGAACCGGAGAACGGAAAGCCCGTGGTGTCTTCATTCCAGATTTCGATCTGCAGGTCGTTGGAGTCGCGCATGGCGAAGTGGGGCGTACGCTCACGAATTTCCACCCGGGCGCGAACCCCGACTTCGGCCCAGTCTTCAACCACCAGTTGGCCGATATCGGCCCAGCTGGCAAAGGCGGGAACCACACCGACTTCAAGATCCATCCGCTCGCCGTTCGGCATGAGGCGGAACCCGTCGCTGTCACGTTCGGTCAGCCCGATATCGTCGAGAATGCCATTGGCCTTGTCGATTTCAAGCTGGGTATATTTGAACGCATATTCATCACCGGGATAGTAAGGTGAGAACGGAGCGGGCACGCCCTGGCGGGATTCGCCGATGCCTAAAAATGCCAGTTCCTTGATCGCTTCACGGTCAATGGCATAGGACAGGGCAATACGGAAATCCTTGTTTCTCAGGATATCGCCCACCGCTTCATCATTCTGATAGGTCTGATTGAACATCAAAACCGCATCAGAACCACCAAAGGTGGGATAGGTGACCACACGATAGCCGCCTTTATCCGCGTTTTCCACGAGAACCGGGAAGTTGCTCATGGCAATGTGCCGGCCCTGCATGTCGATCTGCCCGCCGATGGCCGCCAGATTGAGGGTTTCCTTGTCAGCAAAGAACGTAAACTGAACCTTGTCGACATATGGGAGTTGCTGACCATCAGCATCGACGGCAAAATAGTACGGATTGCGTTCGATGACGAAGGTTTCGTCGGCCACGGTGGAACCTTTGGGGGCCCAGGCGGCGGTTGAAGGACGATTGCCCGACAGGTGCGGCATGGCCTCTACGGCAAACAATTGCGTCCAGGTTTCAAAACCCGAAGCACTTACCTTTGCCTCCAGTTCAGCAGCGTCGGTAAAATCAGGATGGAACTGCTTGAGATATTCAGCCGGTGCAAATGCAAGATTGGCAATGGAACGGTCGGCGCCGTCCTTGTTGGCCAGATCAAGCAGGAAAGCGGTATTGGGCTGTCCAAATGTCCAGCGCACGGAGGTTTCGTCGAGTTTTTCCACGATAACCGAGGAGCCGTCGCCGTTGCGCATCCAGATCGGTTTCGACGGGGTCAGTTCCTCGTTGTTCAGGATTGAATCATACCAGAACATAACGTCATCGGCGGTAAACGCAGAACCGTCCGACCATTTCATGCCCTTGCGCAGGAAAACCGTCCACTGGGTGAAATCATCGTTGGATTCCCAGCCTTTGGCGATATGGGGGAGGACTTCGCCGCCATCGGGGGCAAAACGCACCAGCGCATCATAGACCACGCGGGTGTAGTTGTTGTGATCCGAGGGTCCCAGAAACGCACGGCGCAAGGTGCCGCCATACGAGCCGATGGAGTCGGTTACTTCCTGAACCAGGGGTTCGGAAGGCAGACGCTCTTCCACTGGCGGCAGGGCACCCGATGCCACCATCGCATCAAACATGGGCGCACCGGTATAGGGTTGGGCCAGGGCCGGGCTGAACGCCGTCAGCCCCAGACCAAGGGCCAGAACGGCGCCTCCCGCCCAGCTTGCTGTTGAATTAGGAATTATTTTCATGGACTTTCCTCCGTTGGATAGAATTTTGTCTTTTGTAGTTCGTACAATACCGCCGCAGCCCGAAGCCTGACATATCCGCCCTGTTCCGATCCTTTGCTTGCCGACCAAAACCGTAAACACTAAAAACTCCGGGTCAATGGGCGGCCTGCCTTACGGGTGCGCCGGTGCGATCTGGCGCAAATCATAATCCGGTATTTACCCCCTTCGTGTGTGGGTGCGCTCAAACAGCAAAGTCGAAGTCTACGCGCTTGCGGCCCCCGTTTGCAAATAATGGTGTCCCACATGGGCACCATGGACGAAAAGCCTGGCATCGCGCCAGCGCCATTCAACGAATTCGGCCGGCTGGTTAACAGTTGGGCCGTCCACCGGCAGGCCGATGGCGGCCAGCGGGTTGGTGCGGGCCAGACGCAAAATATCGCTCACCGAAAGGCCGAACCAGGCCATGACATTGCGCACCATTGCGTCCATGGCAGCCCCTGAACCGGCCAGATAGCTCGATCCGGGAATGCGCACCGAGCCATCGGCTAAACGTTCGATCTCTTGATCGCCGATGGTAAAAATTCCGCCGGTCCCGGGGGCCCCGGCCGGGGCCGAAGCGTCGGTTACAAGGATCGAGCGGTCCAGGGTTTTCGCCCGCAGCCAGGATTGCAGCATGTCGGGGGGAATGTGTATTCCGTCGGCGATAAAGCTGGCGGTCAGCTGATCGCGTCCCAGCTGTACATGCAGGGAATTTTCGTTTTTGTTCAAAAGGTGCGGCACGCCGTTGCCCAGATGGGTGGACAAGGTGGCACCCGCTTCGATCGCCAGATCTATTTGTGCTCTGGTGGCGGCGGTATGTCCGATGGCAACTGTAATATTGTGCGAAACCAGGTCCGGGATCAGCTCGACCACCCCGTCGACTTCGGGGGCCACGGTCATGATCCGGATGGGCCGGGTCGCCACCGCCTGCAGCTTCTGGACCACCTCAAGAGAACCAGACCGCATCTGGTGGGCGGGATGGGCGCCGCTATAGCCCTCAAGCGGCGATAAAAACGGCCCTTCAATATGATATCCGGGAACCATGAGGGGCCCCAGCCGGCTTTCGGTAACGGCCTGGTCCAGGTCGCCCAGCAGGGACAAAAGCTGTCGCTCACCTGCGGTGATCAGGGTGGGCAGGCATTTCGTAACCCCGGTGGCCAGCATGGCGCTGAGCGCCAGATCGAGGGTTTTTGCGGTCAGGCCCGGGGCATTGAAATCAATGCCGGCAAACCCGTTGACCTGAATATCCACCAGGCCCGGGGTGATCAGGGAAGGCGGATCCATTGGTGCCGGCCCGGCGGGGGTGGAGGCTAAAACCACACCGTCAGCGCCGATCTCGTAGGTGGTGCACTGCCCGTCAGTGCCCATGCACCCACTTAGGCGATAGGGGCTGGTTTTTTCCCCCAGTTTCATAAAGCAGCCGCCGATTTTGCGCGGTCCAGGGTCTGGGCCGACAGGGCCGACGCCGAACCCGGCTCGATGAAAATGGTCGTGGCTTCATGGGTTTGCAAAATGGAAGATGGGCACAGGTTGCTCACCGGGCCCTCGATGGCGCATTTGACCGCTGCCGCTTTTCGTTCGTCCGGCACCGCGCAGACCAGGGTTCTGGCGCGCAGAATTTCACGAACCGACATGGAAATGGCCTGCAAAGGCACATCTGCCAGACTTGGAAACCACCCTTCGCCAAATTGCTGCTGGCGGCATTTTTCGTCCAGATCGACGATAATGAACGGGTCTTTTGTGTCAAAATCCGCAGGCGGATCGTTAAACGCGAGATGAGAATTCTCGCCGATCCCGATAAATCCCACATCGATGGTAATGGCGGAAATGATCGCCGAAACCCGGGCGATTTCGCCCCCCGGATCATCCGCGTCCCCCTCGATAAGGATCATGGACCCAAGGGTGGGGACTTTATCAACGAACCGGGTGGTCAAATAACGCCGGAAACTGGCTTTATGGGTGACCGGCATGGCGATATATTCATCCAGGTGAAAGGCGGTAACCTTCGACCAGTCAATATCGGGTTCTTTGATCAGGCAGGTCAGGGTTTCAAGCTGGCTGGCGCCGGTGGCCAGAATTATGAACGCCTCATTGCGGGCGTCGATGGCAGAACGAATTTCATTGGCGCCCAGGCTGGCCGCCTTTTGCGCCAGTTCGGACACGCTGTTTGAAAGATCGACAATCATTTAATGGCCCGCCAGCAGAACAAAGCGAAAAAGCCCGCTGCCCGGACATGACTTGCATTTTATGACCGGGTTGGCACCTGGATACATTCAAACCTGCCTTGGTATGGTAGCCTAGTATGGTAATATGCTGACGTTCCGCGCCGAAAGCAAGCGGAAATCACCCCGCCGTTTGTGTGGTGCAAAAATCTCGGCCTGCAACGCTGGCGCAGCCCCGGTTCCGGCGATGAACGCAAGGGCATTTGCCTATAAGGATTCCGTCCCCGGACTTGATCCGGGATGGTTCCGGTTATCGGGCAAGCGAGGTGCGAGCCGCTATGCGACCAGCCACCCGGCGCGAGGGGAAAAAGAGCCGCCGTCGGGAAAACAACACGCGTCAACAAAGAACCAGGTGCCTTGGTTTGTAACCATCAAAAAAGGGCTTTAACGTGCCATCCAGCCGCCATCGACGCTCAGGATTGTGCCATGCACATAATCCGAGGCCGAAGAGGCCAAAAACACCACGGGCCCCGCAAAATCTTCCGGTTGCCCCCATCGCCCCGCCGGTATCCGTTCAAGAATCGCCTTTGAACGTATCGGGTCGTCGCGCAGGGCCTGTGTATTGTCGGTTGCGACATAGCCGGGCGCAATGGCGTTCACGTTGACGCCTCCGGCAGCCCATTCATTGGCAAAGGCCTTGGTCAACTGGCCGATGGCACCTTTGGAAGCGGCATAGCCGGGCACATTGATCCCGCCCTGAAACGTAAGCAGCGAAGCGATGAAAATGATCTTGCCGGAACCGTTCGCGACCATTGACTTGCCGATTTCCCGGGTAAGCCGGAACTGGGAGGACAAATTCACCTCCATGACCTCGTCCCAGAGCGCGTCGGAATGCTCTGCCGCCGGGGCCCGCCGGATGGTGCCTGCATTGTTGACGAGTATATCTATCCGGGGGGTGTCCTCAAGCACCCTGGCGGCGAATTTCAAAACGGCCTTCCGGTTGGAAAAATCGCAGTCATAAGCGACGAAACGGCGCCCCAGGGCGGTTACGTCCCGTTCAATTTCGCTGCCAGATGCTTCCAGCGTTGCGCTGACCCCGATTATATCGGCGCCCGCTTCGGCAAGTGCGCGCCCCATGGCCCGGCCTATGCCCCGCCTGCAGCCGGTGACCAGCGCGGTTTTGCCGCCCAGGTCGAAACTTTTTGCGAGGTCGAAACTTTTCGAAAGGTTCATGCTGTCCGTCTGCCTGGTTTGGGTTTCGTGCCAGCGCTGATCGCCGGATCAGGCGTTTCTTAAAACCTGGGCGGGACGGCTCGACAGCGCCCGCCAGGTGGTGGCGGCCCCGGCAGCGACGGTGAGCACAATGGCGCCGGCAACCACAATGCCGATCAAAGCCGGGTTGGCGGCAAAATCGATTTCCAGGGCGCTTAAGGTAATGGCCCAGGCCGAGGTAACCCCGACAACCGAGGCGATGACGGCGGCAAATGCACCCAGCAGGCCATACTCGAAGATGAAAATCCACAAAACATCCGCCCGGGTTGCGCCGAGCACCTTATGAACCACCGCATCGGCTTCGCGCTGTTTGCGCCCTGCGGCCATGGTGCCGGCAAGCACCAAAAGACCGTTGATTACGGCAAGCCCGCCGACAATATTTACCGCCGTGCCCAGCTGGCCGAGAATATTTGACAACTGATTGAGGGCATCGCCGATGGGGATGAAACTGATGTCGGGAAATGTGCGTGTCAGCAGCCGTTCAATATCTTTTTCCTGCCCTTCGGCTGCCTTGATGGTGCCCAGGAAAGTTGACGGGTAGCTTTCGATAAATCCGGGAGAGAAGGTCACCATGAAATTGATGCCGTTCTGCCACTGGTAGTCGCGGAAGTTGGCGATGGTGGTCTCGAACGCATCGCCGAACATGGTAAATTCGATGACGTCGCCGACTTCGAGACCAAACTGGGTTTTCATGGTGGAACGCAGGGAAATTTGTGGTGGGCCCGAATAATCGGCCGGCCACCAGGCGCCATCGACAACCGTGGTGCCCGCCGGCAGGTCCCGCAACCAGGTGACCGGGATTTCGCCGGTGATGAGGAAGGTGGCTTCTTCTTCCAGATTCTCTAAGGATTTCGGATCTTCGCCTTTGATGCTGGTAACAGCCGCGCGCAGCATCGGGGCCCATTGAAAGCGGGTCAGGCCGGGCTCGGTTATGGCGAGTTGTTCAAGGGTTTCAACCTCATCGGCAAACATGTCGGTGGCGACAAATGTCGGTGCGTCCCGGCTGACCGCTCCCAGCAACTGGGCGTGCAGGTTATTGTTGAGAAGGGCGATGATCAAAAGCATGGAAAGCCCAAGCCCGATGGAAACGATCACCACCGGGGCATTTGATCCTGGCCGGTAAATGTTGCGAATGGCATTGCGCCAGGCGGCGTCGGGCACGGGCGGCAGGACCCTGAGCAGCGCCTGCAATAGCCAGCCCGAGGCGCGCAACAGGCCAAATGCCACCACCACCCCCACCGCGTAATACATGACCAGTGTGATGTTCCCGGTGGTGATGACGGCCAGCCAGAAAATGCCCGCTGCAGAAAGAATGATCGGTCCCATGACCGAAATCTTGGCCATGCCCTGCCAGCTCAACTGGGGCAACACTGATCCAAGGGAGCGAAACAACAGGGCGGGGCTGACCTTTTGCGCCCGCATGAGGGGCATGTAGGAAAAGGCGAACCCGGCCAGAATGCCAAATCCGGCGGCGGTTAACAGGGGCCCGGGAATAATAACTGGCGGCAGATTGACGTTTAGGGCCTGCCCGACAACCGGCAGGATCGCCATGGTGGCCACCGCGCCGAACAACACCCCGAGGCCCACACCGACAAAGGTCAAAATTCCGATCTGGGCGAGAAAATGCACTAGAATGCGCGGCCCCGTGGCGCCCAGGGCGCGCAGGGTGGCGATGGAGCGTTGGCGTTCGCCGATATAGGTGGAAACCCCATTGGCCACGCCAACACCCCCCACCAGCAGCGACGACAGGCCGACGATAAGCAGGAACCGCGAGAACAGATCGTAAAAATGGACCAGATTGCCGGCGGCATCCCGGGGGGAGCGGGTGGACCATTCCGTGTCGCCAAAACGCTCGATTATGGCCGCCGAGGCTTCTTCATAGCTTATACCGTCCAGAACGATCTTGTAACGGTGGTGGGTGAGCAGGCCGGGCAACGGCGAGCGCAGATCGGTCATGGTGGCAAATGCGTTGGTGGAAATCACGCTGGTCAGACCCAGCTGAAATCCGCGCAGGGCACCATCGGGCAAAGATGAAAGCGTGCCCCGCACTTCAAATTCGGTTCTGCCGATCTTGAAGCGATCCCCAAGCCCGATATCGAGCCGGTCAAACAGCACCGCATCGATAATGGCGCCCCAGACCCCATCGCGCTGGTCCAGCAGCGCGGCAGGTTTGGCCCCGGGCTCAAGTTGCGGGCTGACCACATTGCCGCGCAATGGGTAATTGTCGCCGGCGGCCAAAAGATCAATAAACGCACTGTTTTCGCCGGCCACCCCCCGGGCATTGGTGTCCACCACATAGGCTACCGTGCCCAGAGTTCGCAAAAATTCCAGTTCCTGTTCGGTGGCGGCCCGTCCGGCCGGCAGGGCCTCCAGATCGCCCCCCATCATGACCGACGCGTCCCGTTCAACGGCCTGTTTGAGGCCTTCGCCAACAGAGCCCACTGCGGCAATGACCCCGGTGCCCAAAGCCAGACAGGCAAGCAGGACGCCAAACCGGCGCAGATCGCCGCGCAGATCGGTCAAACCCACCCGTATCCAGCCCAGGAGGCGGATCACGGGTTTGCCGCCTGCTTTTTGCCCGTCTGATCTTTGGCTTTCTGATTTTGGCTGACCGGTTTTTCCTCTGCATCATCTTCGTCTTGCAGGCGGCCGCGATTCATCGACAGACGCCGATCCGCCTTGTCGGCGAGCACCCGGTCATGGGTGATCAGCAAAACCGCGGTGTCCTGTTTGCGGGCGAGATTGAACATGAGTTCGATCACCAGAGCACCGGTGTCCTGATCGAGGTTGCCGGTGGGTTCGTCGGCCAGCAGAAGGCGCGGTTTGGTAACCATGGCCCGGGCAAGGCCCACGCGCTGTTGCTCGCCGCCCGAGAGGGCGCTGGGCAAATGGGTCAGCCGGTCGCCCAGTTCCACCTCTTTTAGAGCGGCGGTGGCCTTCTCGCGTATCTGGCGATACCCGAGACCGGTGTCCGCGATCTCAAGGGCCAGGGAGACGTTTTCCAGCGCGGTCAGTGACGGGACAAGGTGAAAATTCTGAAAAAGGATCCCCAGACTCTTGCGCCGGAAAATGGCAAGCTGGTCCTCGTCCATCTCGTTCAGATTGAACCCGGCCACCGCCACTTTGCCACTTGCCGCCCGTTCCAGGCCGGCCAGCACCATAAGCAGCGAAGTCTTGCCGCTGCCCGAAGGTCCGGCAATGGCAATGACCTCGGCGGCCCTTACCTCAAGATTTATGTCGCGAAGAATGTGCAGGGATATCTTGCCGGACATCAAATGCAGGTTGATATCCTTGGCGTCAATAACAGGGGTGGACATTCAGGTGGCACCTGGCAATTGATTCAGTTTTTTGAGCCAGTCCTCTTAACGCGGATTCGGCACAGCACCAAGTCATTGTCCCCCGGACAGGGGATATGTTGCCGTTCTGCCCGGTTCGCGATACCGTGGGTGCCAAACCCATAAGCGGGGGCGCTGTGGTGAGCATCCGCTCTATGTTGGAGATTTTTGATATGCCTGAACTGAAAAATGCACGTCGTTTTTTCGCGGTCGCCGGTTTTTTGTTGCCTCTGGCCCTGGCCGCACCGGTTCTTGCGGGGCCGGCCGAAAGCGCTTTGTTGCAGTCCTATGTGGGCGACTGGAAGGGCAGCGGTCTGCTGACCGGCGGCGATGAGCCCGAAGATTTCAGATGCCGGTTGACCATTGTCAGGCGTAATCAGTCGAAAATCATTTTCACCGGTCGTTGCGGGCTGGTGGGGGTCAACCTGTCGGTGCGGGGCACAATGGCCTACAATGATGCCGCACGCCAATATGAAGCGGCCATGACCTCCAGTGTCGGGTTTCGCGGCGATAGCGTTGGCCGAAAACGGGGAAACGCCATTGTGTTTGACCTGCGCAAGCGCGAGATCGACGACGAAGGCAATGACATGACCATCGGTTCTCAGATTATTCTAAAGGACGGTCAGATCACGGTGGAATTCGATGTGGTATTCAACGATTCCGATGTGACCATGACCACCTCGGTCCCCTTTACCCGTTAAAACGGTCCCCGGCACGCCCACCCGGCACGCCCACCCGGACTGCACCACCGGGTGGGTGATGCTTTCCGGGTTGGCGAAATCGAACCGGTTTAACCCGTCGCAGACACCTGATCCGGTGCTGCCCGGTTGCGCCGTGACTTCCAGGTTTTAAGAAATGCGGCCAGCTGGAGCACGACCACCACCCCCACCAGAATGGCAAACGGGATCTGGGCCCAGTTCGGCTCCGGGGTCGGGCGATGAAAATCCTGGAAATGGATATAGAGAAAATAGGCGGTATGCACCACGATCAGCATCCACAGCACATAGGCGCTTTGCTGCAGGAATTTCCAGACCGGCCCCCCAAGCATGCGCTGGCTCCAGTTGCTGGAGGACAGCGCCAGAACAATGCCATAAAGCATCGCAATGATGCCAATGATGTTGGCCAGCCCGAAGCCTTGCTGGAACATGACATAAACGCCCGAAGGATGAAGCTCGTAACCGAACAGGCGCAGGAAATCCCACTGCACCCAGCCCACAAGAATTATGGTGGTATGAATGGCGGCCAGGATCACGCCGTAAATGCCGAATTCGCGCCGCCACGGAATTGCCAGCCGAAATCTGGGCATAAGGCGCGATAAAGGGCCAATGACCATGGAAACAGCGACCATGACCAAGCTCATGTCACCCACCGCCCGGTTCCATCGGTGCATTTCCGACCATTGGGCGCGGGATTCCAGAAAGGCGTATGTGCCAAGGACCGCAATCAGCAAGGTTACCAGATGTCGGGTTTTCCATCCGATGGTAAATCGGCGAAAAAACCCGCCCGTATTGCTCGTAGCATCGCTCATTTTTCGAAGTGCCCTTTGTTGTTCACATTTTCGTCATGGGCCGCAATCCGTCCGCGGACCCGCAACGCCTGTTGTCAAGACCGCGCCCCAAACCATGCGAAATTAGCAGATCAAGATATAATCCCCGTGTTGCAGGGCCGCCGTGGCGCTGGTTAAAACCAGCTCTTCCAGCCTGCCCCGCGCTATATTGGGGATCGTGCGGTCAAGATTGACAGGGAAATGAAAATGGGAAAACGACAATTTTGTGTTCTTCCGATGAACACAATGCCGCATGGGGCAAACGAATTGATTCATGTCATAACGTCATAAATACGTCGTATGAAAAAAGATTGCGGACTGGAGACCTGAAGAAATGAAATTATCAGACCGACGGGTACAGATCGGTATCCTGGCCGGATTGCTCGTATTTGGTGGAGCTGTGGCCTATACCGGCGGCTGGTTCAGCCCGCCGCCCGGCCCGCCGGAGATACTGGTTGTCAACGTGCCCGAACTGTCACCTCTGGCGGTGCGCGGCAATGCGGCCTATGATGTCAGTTGCGCCGTGTGCCATGGCACAAACGCCGCCGGGACCGACAGAGGCCCCCCTTTGGTCAACGACATTTATAACCCCGGTCATCATTCCGATGAATCGTTTTACCGGGCAGTCAGGCAGGGTGTGCCCCAGCATCACTGGACCTTTGGCAACATGCCCTTCCGGCCTGATGTGACCGATGGCGAACTGATTGCAATTGTGCGCTATGTGCGCGAATTGCAGCAAGCCAACGGTATCGAAACCCTGCCACACGAAATGTAAGAGGTCACCGGCACGGCAATTTTTCTGCCCTCCAGATCGCGACACCCACACAAACATTTGCACCACCTGTTACCGCCAGCATAGGCGTTAGCTGCTAGGTGTTTTTGACATATCCGGCCCCTGGGCTGGCAAATTGTGGGAGAAAAAACATGAATATATTGTCCAAAACATCTTGGGGCGTATCGACGCTTGCCCTGGCGGCAACCCTGTTGGCGTCGCTGGCATCTGTTGGTAGCGCTCAGGCCGATGCGAGCGGCATGTGGGCCGGGCCGGGCGCTATGTCCACTTCGGCGGATGGCACCGCAATTTGGCAGTTTCCCGACCGCCGGGAACTGGACCCGGCTCTGTTTGGAACACCGGACGCACCGATCAATGTGGATCTGCTGCCCCTGGCCAACCGCCTGATCAGCGATGACGGGTCAAGTTTTACCACCATCAAGAACCCGGCGATGTTTTCCAACAATATCGAGATGACAACCGGCAGCTTTACCATGCAGGTGCGCGATCTGACCGCCAAGGACATGCCCGGTTCCCTCGACGAGGTGGACATGGACGCTTCGTTTGTCAGCCCGGCCGGCCAGACCATTCGCGTTACCATGAACAAGGTCATGTCCGTGGGGCCGGACCACCCGTTCTTTGGCGGCGTTGGAACCAATGTTCTCATGCATGGCGCTACCGGTATCGGCACGCCGCTGGTGGCCGAGGAATTCTCCTATATTACCGTCTGGGGAATGGGCACCATTTATGTGGACGGTGAAATGATCGACAGCAACCGCATGGTGCACATCATGGTGTCCGAGCGGACCCGGGATGATGATTTCATGGCCGGCTTTGGTGTTGCCAGGCCCGATGAGCTGGAAATTCACCTCGCCATGCCGCCGGTCAAAGGCTCGCCGGACGGCATGATTGCCAGCCCGGTTCCCACCGGCGTCACCCTGCCCAATGGCAACGACCAGCCGTTCATACATGTCAACTTCTATGGCAATGCCAAACTTGAAGGTAACCGGTTTTTTGGCGCCAGCTGAACCGGGCGGAAAACTTGGGTAACAGCTTGAAAAAAGAGCGGGCCGCCCGCTAGGTGCGGTGCCCGGTCCACTTCAGGTTTCCCAGGCGGTGTGCACCGGTTTTGGGTTTGATCAGGCGAAACGGGCCGGGGGCCAAAATACCCCGCCCGTTTCGCCCTATTCCGGCGCCGGGTTGCCCGTAGGCGAATTTGTTTCCTCGTTCCGGGTGTGGCGCGTGCCAGGCTCAATACAAAAACCCCGTAAAAACAGGGGTTTAAGAGGAATTATGTTCATCTACGGAAAATGGTCCTGGTGCCACTCAAGGGAGAAACCTTGAACTCACCAGCGAGCTTCAACGCGAGCCGGCGCAAGCGCCGCCCTCGCGGAGGCCCGCCAGAGGCGGAATAGCCGCGAGCGAAATAATGGTGCCTGGAGAAGACTCGAACACCACTATAACGCTTTGATAACAACAGAGTTATCGGAGTTGGGTTTGGAATTCTACCCCAACAATTACCCCCGCGTGGGATTGTTTCACAAGTATGAGTCCCAAGCAGGGAATATCCTGACAACTTTTTTGCACAAAATGTTAGACCTGTCACGCCTCGGGGTAAATCGGTCCCGAGCATCGCGATGCTCCCAACACTGGGAGTTATCGAGATGAGACTATTATCGAAACGGCAATTAAAGGAGATGGTCCTGTATTCGCCTCAACACATTGCACGCCTGGAAGCGGCCGGCCAGTTCCCCAAACGGGTACGGCTAGGTGCCAACAGGGTGGGATGGGTTGAAGACGAGGTGCTGGACTGGATCCAACAACGCATTGACCGTCGAGAAACGTCTGACCGTCGCTCCTAAACGGAGCTGGGGTGACCGGGAGTGCATATTCCGGTCACCCCACCTTGCCGAAAAGCCGACAGACCCGAGATGTGGTAAAATGGGTGGATGGAAACACGCCTTTTACAAGAATACTGGATTGAGTTGGCCGGCCTGGCTTGGACAGAAATAACTGATCCTGTCATTGCCGCCCAAATGGAGATCGCACTCCGCGAGATACTTAAAACTGAACCGCTGCCGGTCATTGAATGGTAACGGATCCAGCAAGCATCCTTGTTGCAGGATGGCCAGGCCGTGTGCCGGTAGCGCAAGAGGTATAGCGAGCTATGTAAAGACACCGGTTCGGCGCCCATGGGGCCGACAGCCATTGCGGGGAGCATTACCTGATTGATTTCGGCCTGCTTCTGCTGCAATTGAAATTTGGATCGTAATGCCGAAGATTATGTCTATGACAATGTGCCCGCGCTGCTGGAAGGGGCCTGTTATGGCGGAACCAAAATTGCGATCCAGATTCTTGTCTAACCTAACTATTTGTTTGATCGCTGGCAGCCATCCACCGATCAAGTCCGTGGACGCTTGTCTGTAAGAAGCCCAGAATAAGGCGTTGCCCCTGACCGCAATGGCCCTGGCTGTTGAAAGCCCTTCGGCGGGCAATATCACAGATGCCCCCAGGCTCGGGTGTCAGGTCGCTGACGCTGGCTGCGAAATAATTTCAAGAAAATGCCCCTGAACATAATGGCCCAACGCCGAATTCATGGTCCCAAGGCTGAAAATGCCGCTCGGTGACAGGCACCACTATGTGCGTAAATTGCATGTCCTCAACATTCACATGAGGAC
>JAADFY010000176.1 GCA_013152625.1 Alphaproteobacteria bacterium | reverse complement strand
TAGCGGTCGGTCGGGCACGTCGCTGAGTGTTGTCGGGCCGGCCAATATTGGAACGAAGCGGCTTTTGGTCCTGGGGATGGGCAAACTGGATGAAAAATCCGCCGGGGATGGATTTGCAAAACTGGGGGCCGGGCTTGTGGCCCGGCTGAAGAGCCTGCGGGTTGCCAAGGCCGTGGTGGTGCTCGACGGGCCCGAATTCAATCCCGAAGCCATCGCCGGTCTCGTTGCCGGGATGCGCCTGCGGCACTATGAATTCGACAAGTACAAATCGAAAAAACCCGACGACGACACGCCGCAACCGCCCGATAAACTGGGGGTCACCCTGGTGGTTGGCGAAAAACGGGCCACCGACAAGGCCATTGCCAACCGGGATGCGGTAACCGAGGGCACCCTGTTGGCCCGCACCCTTTCCAACGAACCGGCCAATGTGCTCGGACCGGCGGAGTTTGCCACAATTGCCAACCGGCTGGCCGATCACGGGCTTGAGGTCGAGGTGTTTGATGATGACCGGCTGGCCGAGTTGGGCATGGGGGCGCTGCTTAGCGTTGCCCAGGGCTCGGCGCGCCCGGCCCGGCTGGTGGTTCTGGAATGGCGCGGGGCCAAAAAAAGTTCGGCTCCGGTGGCGTTTATCGGCAAGGGCGTATGTTTTGATTCCGGCGGTATATCCATTAAACCGGCCGGCGGCATGGGCGAAATGAAGGGCGATATGGGCGGTGCGGCCGCTGTTGTCGGCCTGATGAAATCGTTCGCCTTGCGCAAGGCAAAACTTAACGCGGTGGGGGTGATCGGGCTGGTGGAAAACATGCCGGACGGCAAGGCCACCCGCCCGGGGGATATTGTGACATCCATGAGCGGGCAGACCATCGAGGTGGATAATACCGACGCCGAGGGCCGGCTGGTTCTAGCCGATGCGCTCTGGTACACCGAGGACCGGTTCAAACCCAGGTTCATGATCGATCTGGCCACTCTGACCGGGGCTGTCATGGTTGCGCTGAGCCATGTTCATGCGGGTCTTTTTACCCCCGACGACGGGTTGGCGGACCAGATCGAAAAGGCGGGCATTGCCAGTGGTGAGACGGTGTGGCGCCTGCCGCTGAACCCCGCTTATGACAAGATGATCAACTCGCGGTTTGCGGATATGAAAAATTCCGGCGGGCGCTGGGGTGGCGCTTCAACGGCGGCCCAGTTCCTCAAACGTTTTGTACGCGATGTTGCCTGGGCCCATATTGATGTGGCCGGGACCGCTTTTGGTGCCCCCTCCACGGATATCAACCGGTCCTGGGGATCGGGATATGGGGTGGCGCTGCTCGATCGGCTGGCGCGTGACAATTTCGAAGGCAAATGAGCAAAAAGAAACCGCCGGGCGAGATCGTCTTTTATCATCTTGAGCGCACGCCGCTGGACAAGGCTTTGCCGCAGCTTTTGGAAAAAGTGGTTGGGCGGGGCTGGAAGGCGGTGGTGGAGACGGGTACCCCGGACCGGCTTGCCGCCCTGGATACCGCGTTGTGGACCTATGCCGACGATAATTTTTTGGCCCACGGAATTTGAAGGCGGGGATTGTGATGCCCGCCAGCCGATACTTCTTGTGGCCGGGCCGGGCAACCCGAACGGGGCACAGGTGCGGTTTTTTGTCGATGGCGCCATACCGCAAGACGCCCATGGCTATGAACGGGTGCTGTTCATGTTTGATGGTCATGATCCGGAAATTGTTGATCGGGCGCGGGCCGCATGGAAGGTGCTTCAGCCGGATAACACCCTTGCCTACTGGCAGCAGGACGCGCGCGGCGCCTGGGTGAAAAAGGGCTAGAGCATATCCTGTTTTGATGTCATCAAAACGGGGCGCGGTCCTAAATCACCGGTCCGGGCCACGCGCTTTCGGTCAAATGACATGTGACGGCTCAGTCTGTCTGGGCTTTTAGCGCTTTCTCCAGCGCCATTTCCGCCTCCAGCCATTCCGCTTCCGCCTGACCCCGGGCGTTTTCCAGCCGCGCTTTTTCCACCGTGAGCTGAATGGCGTCTGCGGCATCGCCTTCATAAAGTTTCGGATCGGTGAGCTTTTTCTCCACCCGTCCAATATCGCGATCAAGGCGCACAATCATGGCTTCGGCCTGGGAAATGGTCTTGCGCAGGGGGGCGATTTCGGCCCGGCGCACGGCGCTGGCCTTACGCTCGGATTTGCGGGCGGTAGTCGGATTTTGCTCTGGTTTGGCCGGTTCGTGCCCGGTTTTTGCCGGCTGGCGCCCGTTTTTCGATTTGCCCTTGTCCCGGTCGCTGCCGGTGAGCGCCCGCTGGTAGTCGTCCAGATCGCCTTCGTATTCGGTGATGGTGCCCTTGTGGGCTATCCACAGACGGTCGACGGTGGCCTCGATAAGGTGCCGGTCGTGGGAGATGATCAGCACCGCACCTTCAAAGTCATTCAGGGCCTGAATGAGCGCGGCCCGGCTATCGATGTCCAGGTGGTTGGTCGGCTCGTCCAGAATGAGCAGGTTCGGGCCGGCAAATGTCACCAGGCCGAGCAGCAGCCTGGCGCGCTCACCGCCGGAAAGCTTGCCGGCCGGTGTGTCCATGCGCGAAATGGTCAGCCCCATCTGCGCCACCCGGGACCGGCGCTTGGCCTCACTGTCATAAGGGGTGAGGGGCTCGATATGTTGCAATGGGGTTTCGGTGGGGATCAGTTTGTCCATCTGGTGCTGGGCGAAATAGGCCACTTCGAGTTTGCGCGCCCGTTTGATGGCGCCGCCCATGGTGTTCAGATCGCCGGCGATGAGTTTTGCCAGGGTTGATTTGCCGTTACCATTTATGCCGATCAGGGCAATCCGGTCCTCGGGATCAATGCGCATGTTGATCGAGGTCAGCACCGCTTCGCCATCGTATCCCACCGCTGTGTTGTCAAAATCAACAATGGGGGCGGCAACCGAGCGTTTGGGCTGGGGGAACGAAAACGGCATGGCGTTTTCGTCAAACATGGCATCGGGGGGGTTGAGTTTCGATATGGCTTTCAGGCGGGCCTGGGCCTGACGGGCCTTGGAGGCCTTGTAGCGGAAACGGTCAACAAATGCCTGCATATGGGCGATTTGCCCGACCATTTTCTCCCGCGCCTTGTTGTTTAGCTCCATTTGCACCCGGCGGGTGTTTTCAAAGGTGTCGTAGGCGCCCCGGTAAAAGGTGAGCCGCCCGCCTTCAAGATGGACAATGGAACTGACCGCCTTGTTCAATAATTCGCGGTCGTGGCTGATGAGCAGCACCGTGTAGGGGTAAATGGCGAGATATTTTTCCAGCCACAAGGCGCCCTCCAGATCGAGATAGTTGGTGGGCTCGTCCAGCAGCAGCAGGTCGGGTTTTGAAAACAGCATGCCGGCCAGGGAAACCCGCATACGCCAGCCCCCGGACAATTTAGCGCACGGCTCGTTACGGCGGTTCTTGTCAAAGCCGAGCCCTTTGAGGATTGCACTGGCCCGCGCCTCGGCGGTATGGGCGGCAATTTCGGCCAGCCGCATGTGTATATCGGCAATCCGTCCGCCATCGGTGGCGGTTTCGGCCTCGGTCAGAAGGGCGCTGCGTTCGGTGTCGGCCATCATGACCATGTCGAGCACGGTGTCGGCGGTGGCGGGCGCTTCCTGGGCGACGGCACCGATTCTGGCCCTTTTGAAGACACTGATTTCACCGTCATCGGGGGAAAGTTCTTTTTGTATCAGGCGCAACAATGTGGTCTTGCCGGAGCCGTTGCTTCCTACCAGACCGGCCTTGGTGCCGGCGGGCAGGTTAAGGCTGGCGCCGTCAAACAACTTTCGTCCTTCGATGCGATATGTCAGGTTTTCAATGGAAAGCATGGTGGGGCGGGTGTGCTCGTATATGGGGTGGTGACGAAACTGTGAGTTGAAGCGGGGGGCTGGTAAGTGTCTGCTTTGGCGGCCCGCTGATTACCGGTTCGGCCTGAATTTGTCCATGGGAGTAACATTGAATGCAAAAATACGTCGCGGGCGCGGTAGCCCTGATTGTTCTGCTGGCGCCATTGGCGGTGCTGGCCAGTGACCCGCTGGAGGACGATGGCATTGATGTAATCGATCCGCCTGACGTCATGGTGCAACTGGCATGGCGGGCGCCGGACGGGCAGGTGGAAATTCAATATACCTATACCGCGCCCAACGGGTGCTGGTCACGGGGTGAAACCCGAATGGGCGAAATTGTCGACGGGCAGGCCGCAATTACCTTTGTGCCGGAAATCACCGACGGGTTCTGCACCCAGGTGCTCACCCCGATCAATTATTCGGGGAGCTTTGATATTTCGGCGGAGGCCACGACCCTGCGGGTGATTGTCGAACATCCTTTGTCCGGGATCATCGAGCAAAGTGAATTGTGGATCGATCCGAATGGCAAAACCGATACCCAGGCGGAATTTGAAGCCCAGACCCAGTGAACTTGTGCCGGGCGCATGGATTGGATAAAACGCGGTCTGTTTTTTAATCTTGAAAAAAAATCGACAGCAGGAAATCCATGGCCCTTGAACGTACCTTTTCTATCATCAAACCGGACGCCACACGGCGCAATCTGACGGGAAAAATCATCGCCAAACTCGAAGACGGGGGCCTGCGGGTTGTCGCTTCGCGCCGGCTGCATCTGACCCGGAGCCAGGCCGAGGCGTTCTATGGCGTTCACAAGGACCGGCCGTTTTTCGGCGAACTGGTGGATTTCATGATTTCGGGGCCGGTGGTGGTGCAGGTACTTGAGGGCGAGAATGCGGTGCTGAAAAATCGCGAGATCATGGGGGCGACAAACCCGGAAAATGCCGATCCGGGCACGATACGCAAAGAGTTTGCGGTCTCGTTTACCGAAAACTCGGTGCATGGCTCCGACGCGCCGGAGACCGCAGCCGAAGAAATCAGCTTTTTCTTCTCCCAGGTCGAAATTGTGGGGTAGGGGACACGGCTATTGGCGTGCCAGGCGCCCCGACTTGCGCTATTTTTTGCGCCGGTGCCAGGTCAGGGCAATGGCGATGCAGTGCCGGATCGCCGGCGTGTCCGGATCGGGTTCAGGTTTGAACCGGATGGACCGGTTGCCACCGTATTCAAGCG
>JAADFY010000175.1 GCA_013152625.1 Alphaproteobacteria bacterium | reverse complement strand
CGATCACCACATCGTCGCGTTCGAGCAAGGACCGCGTCGCCGAATGGCGCATGCGGTCGATCTGCTCGTTGATGGTCGATTCCTTCTCGATATAAGTGTCGGTGCGCGGCACATAGGCTTCCGGTTGGTAGTAGTCGTAATAGGAGACGAAATACTCCACCGCGTTGTCGGGGAAAAACGACTGGAACTCGCCATAAAGCTGCGCCGCCAGGGTCTTGTTCGGCGCCAGGATCAGCGCCGGGCGCTGGGTGGCCTCAATCAGCTTGGCCATGGTGAAAGTCTTGCCCGAACCGGTGACCCCGAGCAGCACCTGGTCGCGCTCGCCGGTGTCCAGCCCTGCGGACAATTCGGCGATGGCCTCGGGCTGGTCGCCCTTAGGGTCAAACTCCGACGTCAGCCGCAGCGCCCGCCCGCCTTCGGATTTCTCCGGGCGTGGTGGCCGATGAGGCACAAACGGCGCCATGGCGTCCGGCACCTCGGCCGCGCCGGTAAAGGCCGATTGAGGGGCTTCGGCGAGGCCGGAATTGGGCGAAATTTCGGAGGTGGAGGCCATGGCGGCAATATGGCCTGCCCGGGCCGTCTAGGGAAGGGGGCGGGCTGAAGGTTGATGACACGGTGGTGGCGGGAGAGGGCGCGTGCTCCTGTACCATTCCGCCCTGGCATCGGTACTGAATGTATCAGAAAGACAGAGGTAGTTCGTCAGGGGCGGTGGGTGCCGCAGTGTCAAAAGAATTTTGCGCCGCCCTGTCGATTTGGGCCTTTACCGTTCGTCTTCACTACGAGAGGCTGCATTGGAGTAGCCCGAACCGGAGACGAGACAATGAAATATATTTTCCTCATTCACAGCGCGCAAAGTGCCGATCCCCAGCCCGGAACGCCTGAGTTTGGCGAGATGGTGGCGGCCTATGGCACCTTCAACACCGAGGCAGCCGCCGCCGGTGCCTTGCGCGATGGGGCCCCGTTGCAGGGCACCCAGACCGCGACCACGGTGCGGGCGCGCAACGGCAAGGCCAATGCCGTTGACGGCCCCTTTGCCGAGACCAAGGAGGTCTTGGGCGTGTATTATGTTCTGGAGTGCCAGGACCTCGACGAGGCCATCGCCTGGGCCGGAAAAATCCCCACCGCGGCCTATGGTTCGGTGGAAGAGCGCCCGCTGATGGAGAGGGTTTAGAATTTATACTGCTTGATGGTTCTCCGTCAGAAGCTCACTTGCCAATGATTCATTGATGTCCGTCACAACGGAGGCAGTTCTCTTCAACTAAGCCCCGCACTTTATTTATCAACGCTCGATCCCCGAAAATTACTCTGACCATATTGCAAGTTCATTTCCGTTGGGGTCGCGGAAATGGAATCTTTTTCCTCCGGGAAATTCATAGATGGGTTTGATGATTTCTCCACCAGCCTTGGTTACGTCATTCAATTTCTCATCCAGATTGTCGGCATATAAAACTATTAGAACGCCGGGTGTATTGGCTGTCACTCCATCCATTCCATTAAACCCGCCATCAATATTTGCACCCGAGAAGCTGATATAATCCGGCCCCCAATCGGTGAATTTCCACCCGAATACCGTGTTGTAAAATGTCTTGGTTTCGGTATTTTTAAGCATCGGTAGTTCAATATAATTTATACTGTTGTTTTTGTTGCTCATGGTGGATCCTGTATTGCTTGAGGTATACATAATTCAACTTGCAGTGTTTTCGCCAGCAATATGGAAGCATGCTATATCATTGTTGGAAACGGAAGTATTATGCATATGGCAGGCCGATGATTTCGTTTTTTGAATTTCTCTAAGAACCCAGGCGGGCTGGGGCCGTGGGCTCAAAATCTGCTCTGGGAGTCGTGAAGTCACACATGACGAACCTTGCCGCGTTGATTCGGCTGGGCGAGATTCTGCGGCATCTGCTGCCCGACGAGGCCGAGGTCCAGGGGCTGCTGGCGCTGATGCTGCTCCATGACGCCAGGGCGCCGGCGCGCTGCGGCGCTTTGGGCGCGTTGATGACCCTTGAAACCCAAGACCGCCAGCTGTGGATCCGGCCCCAGATCGAACGCGGAGTGACCTTGCTCATCGGGGCGCTGGCGCGGGGCGAAATCGGTCCCTATCAGTTGCAGGCGGCAATCAGCGCGGTTCATTCCGAGGCTGCGGAGTTCGGCCAGACCGGCTGGGTTGAAATACAGCTTTTGTACACCAGGCTCTACGATCTCCAGCCCTCGCCGGTCGTCGCCCTCAATGCCGCCGTCGCGGCCTCCTTCGCCCACGGCCCGGCCACAGGTCTCACGGCCCTGGAGGAGATGGAAGACAGCGAGGCCCTTCGCGACTACGCACCGTTTCACGCCGCCCGCGCCGATAGTTTTCGACGCGCCGGGGAGGGGTCAAAGGCCAGGAAAGCCTACCGGCTGGCGGAAGAATCGACCGGAAACGAGCAGAAAAAAATTCCTGCAGCGGCGCTTGGCCGAATTGGACCACGATGAATTGGATCAAGGTTAGAGGAATTATACCAGCGGTATTAGCGACTGGCTCAAGTTTGGCATTGAAAAATACGTTTTTTCAACACGTTAAAAACATCTGATCGAACAAAATGCAAATACCGCTGGTATTAAATCTATCGCACCGCGCCGGGCTCCTGTTCGGCTGGCCATCATGGCCCGGCCAGTTCGGGCGATCCTGGCTCAAATGCGTTTTCGGCGCGTCACCTTCCCAGGAGATACCTCAAGGTCCACCGGTTGGTAATATTCTCACCGCCATAAAACCAGCCATTCCAGCGCCCGTAACTGCCATAACACCAGCGTCCCTGATATTGGCAGAATCTGGTACGCGGGCTGGTTCCGGGCCGGATTGTGGCGAGAACTTCGTAAGCGTTTCCAGGCCCGACATGAAGCGTTTCCACCGGCTCCGCTTCGTGTGCAGCGCCGGCAAGCGGTACGGCGGTCAAAAGCGCCGCCGCCAAAACAAGCTGTAGTTTCATGGGATATCCCCTCATGGCCCGGCCCAAGTGCCAAAGGTGATCATGCCCTGTATTCGGCGCCATGAAAAGCCGGGATCGGGGTTCGCGGCAAAGGTTTTTCCAGCCGCGGCAAATCCGGAACACTGCTGATTTCAGTGGAGGGGAGAATTTTTCAAACCGGTTTGAGTTGCGGAATCCTGTCGTTCCTGGCTAAGTTTCGCTCTGGCCTGTTCGGGCCGCAAAAGTGTCCGCCGCACAGCAATTGGCCTAACGCAAAATAAGGCCCCTTTCGCGGGCGGGGCGGCGTGACAGGGTGAAATTGTCCTATAGGAGAAGCTGAATGGCCATTCGCGCGCTTGTATGGGGCGAAAATGTTCACGAGCAGGAAAACGCCATCGTCAGGGAGATTTATCCCGACGGCATGCACCAGTGTATTGCCGGCGCCCTTTCCGAAGATACCGGCATAGCCGCGTCAACCGCGACATTGCAGCAGCCCGAGCATGGGCTGACCGAAGACCGCCTGGCCCAGACCGATGTTCTGCTGTGGTGGGGCCATGCCGCCCATGGCGACGTTGCCGACGAGATCGTGGCGCGGGTGCAACAACGGGTGTGGCAGGGCATGGGTCTGATTGTCCTGCATTCGG
>JAADFY010000174.1 GCA_013152625.1 Alphaproteobacteria bacterium | reverse complement strand
GGCAGTGCCGCCGCCCGGTGTTGTGTTGTCTGGATCAGTTTACCAGACCGGCTTCCTTCAGATAGGTGGTAAGCACGTCATAGACCTTTTGGGCGTTCTCGGATTTGGCAGCTACTTTCTCCCACTCTCCAATGGCAATGGCGCGGAATTTGGCCCGTTCCTCTGCCGACCAGTCAATGACCGTGATTTCACCGCCTGCGCGGGCAGCAGCGACTGCCTCTTCGTCGCGAGCAGCCAGAACAGCCACCTGCCGGGTGGCAAATTCGGCCACCGTTTCCTCAAAAGCGGTCTGGATATCCGCCGGAAGCGCGTCCCAGCGTTCCTTGTTCATGGAAATTTCCACCAGGGGCATGGAGTGAAACCCGGGATAGACAGGGAATTTGGCAATGTCATTCAGGCCCTGGGCCTGATTGGTGGAAAACACGGTGTAATCAGCCGCATCGATCACGCCTTTGTCCAGGGAAGTAAATACTTCCGAACCAGGCAGGTTAACCGGGGAGGCACCGGCGGCAGCAAACACCTGCTGGACCAGCCCTTCAGGGGCGCGCA
Organism: Alphaproteobacteria bacterium; assembly: GCA_013152625.1. Taxonomy (GTDB): domain Bacteria; phylum Pseudomonadota; class Alphaproteobacteria; order Rhizobiales; family Devosiaceae; genus JAADFY01. The sequence goes on along the minus strand of JAADFY010000174.1, from coordinate 3,041 downwards.
TTTTGAGCCCCTTGAGGTCGTCAACACCATAAAGGGGAACCTTTGAGACAAAGGCCTCCAGCCCGGGTGTCGTTGCACCGATAAATTGCAGTCCGTAGGGCCCAAGCAGTTCGTTCATAAGTTCCTTGCCACCGCCCGTAGCTATGAAATCGAACATCTGCTGGGGGTCGGACCAGGCGCCGACCGGGTTGGCGATCAGGGAGAATGCAGCGTCCTTGCCTGCAAAATAGGACGTGTCCGTGATATGGCCGTCCAGGATTCCGCCAAAGATGGCGTCCTGGGTTTCATTGTATTGAACAATCGAACCCACCGGCAGCAGTTCCACCGAAACCCGACCGCCGGTTCTTTCGGCCAGCGCTTCAGTCCATTCTTGCTGCAGGATAAAATTTGGATTGCCGGCGGGATCGCTGGACTGGAATTTGAACATAAATTCCTGAGCAACCGCGGCTCCGGTCAGAGCCACCATTGCCACGGCGGCAAATGCGAGCGTTCTAATTGGTTTTGACATGATTTTCCCCCTCCTGCGGGTCATCTGTTTGTAACTTTGGGTGTGCTGCCGGATTGGCCGACGGGGTTGAGTGGCCCGTCGCGCCGGCGTCGGCAACATAACGCCGGATCTGGTTTATTGCCGTGATGGCAACCATTTTTCTGTCGTCGGAAATGTCGAGCGTTCGAAATTCCTCAATGCCGGGGCGCGGCGGTTCAAGGTCGTCCAACTGGCTTTGCAGCAGCGCCGGGGGCATGAAGTGATCCTTGCGGGCGGCCAGACGCGAACGGACAAGATCGGGATCACCGTCAAGATGTAAAATCAAAATCGGACCCAGTTCGCGGCGCATGAAATCGCGGTACCTCTTCTTGAGTGCTGAACAGGCAACAATCACCGGCCGGCCGCCGTTGCCGGCCTCTGAATTTACCGCCTGGCAAATCCGAGCCAGCCATTCCCAGCGCATCTCGTCATTTAACGGCAGGCCCCGGCGCATGGCTTCGACGCTTTCGGGCAGGTGGTAATCGTCGGCTTCGATATACGTGCCGCCAAATTCGCCGGCCAGTTGCCCGGCGACGGTGGACTTGCCGACACCGCACACGCCCATGACCAGAACGACCGGCCAGTCTTGCTGTTGTGCCCGCTTTGTCGTCATTGCCGCACCACTTTGCTAACGCTCGCTGGCAGGGGTCTGATCCGCCGCATGGCTTGTGCCGATGTAAACTATCTGAAAGAGTAGTAATGTTAGCGCTATCATTTGTCAAATGGCTGTTCTTTGTTTATGTAAAATAAGGTCGGGGAACATGGAAATTGTCAGAAAATAGCACGAAATGAGCGATTATCGGAAGATTACCCTGTCCGATGTGGCCACCCGCGTCGGTGTTAGCGCCATCACGGTCTCCCGGGCGCTGCGCAGCCCGGAGAAGGTCTCCGTGGTGGTGCGCGAAAAAATCTTCGCGGCGGTCGAAGACCTGGGCTATGTGCCCGATGCCGCCGCCCGGGCTCTGGCCTCGAGCCGGACCAATGTCATTGGAGTTCTTATCCCCTCGGTAACAAACAACGTGTTTTCCGATGTCCTTAAAGGCATTTACACCGGCATCGAAAACACGCCGTTCGACCTGCAGTTGGGAAACACACGCTATTCGGTCCTTAGCGAGGAACAGCTCTTAAGGGTCTTTCTCTCCCAGAGATCGGCCGGGCTGGTGGTTACGGGCACCGACCAATCGGGGGCCGCACGGGCGCTGCTGGCTTCGGCGCCGTGCCCAGTGGTCCAGATCATGGAAACCGACAACGAACCGGTGGATATGGTGGTGGGCTTTTCACACTATCAGGCGGGCCAGGCGGCCACCGAACACCTTTTGGCCCAGGGGTACAAAAAGCCGGCATTTATCGGCGCCCGCATGGACCCAAGGACCCAGCGGCGGTTTCGGGCTTTTGCGGATACCGCCAAAAAAGCAGGGGCGTTCGACCCCGCTCGTGTGGCTACGACACCGGCCCCTTCCACCGTTACCCTTGGCGGGCAATTGTTTGGCGACCTCTTAGCCACCGCTCCCGATACCGATGCGGTGTTTTGCAACAATGACGATATCGCGCTCGGGGTCATGTTCGAGGCGCAAAGACGCCGGATTTCAATCCCGGAAAGCCTGGGAATCTGCGGGTTCAACGACCTTGAGATGATGGCGGTTGCCGAGCCACCGATCACATCTGTGCGCACACCGCGCTTTGAAATGGGACAACGGGCCATTGCCATGCTGATCGAGGCCATCGGGGGGACACCCCCTGCCCGGCCGCTTGTGGATATCGGTTTTCAGCTTTTGCGGCGGCGCAGCACCGGATGTTAGATATGCAGGCCATGCACTGGTTTTGGCACATGCGGGTGTGTTGTTTCGCGGCGGGGCGCGCAAAGACCAGGCCGGCAAACCCGGGACAGTCTTGTCGGCACCTGCCAAATGGACTATGCAACGGCTTACCCGGAAATCACCGGTGCGACCGGTCCGGGCAATGGGGAATAGGTTAACGGTAGACCCACGGACTCTGACTCCGTTAGTCCTGGTTCGAATCCAGGTTCCCCAGCCAATTGCTTTCATTGTGCTTTTTCCGGTTATCCAACAGAACAAATAGGTACGGTTGGGCGTTCAGTTGGAAGATTGCGTTCCCTTTTCGAGCTTTTTGATCGCGGATTCGGCCATTGCCAGATCGCGGTCGAGATAGTTGGTGTCGAGGATTGACTGCACGTCCCGAAGGCTGTGCCCGGTGAGCGTAGCGATCTCCTGGAGCGTTGCTCCGGCAACTGAAAACCGGGTGACGGCGGTGCCGCGCAGATCGTGAAATGTAAGACCAGTTATCCCAGCTTTGGAACGAGCCTTGCGCCACGATGATTGAAACCCGTGTGCTGTCCAGGCACGCCCTTTAAGGGTTGTGAGGACAAGCGGCCCGCGCTTTTTCATTCCGTCCAGCATGGCCTTCAGCGGCGCCCCTATGGGGACCGTCACGCGAACACCTGTCTTGGACTGCTTCAATCGGATGGTCTTGCCGTCATAGGCGGACCATGGCAAAT
>JAADFY010000173.1 GCA_013152625.1 Alphaproteobacteria bacterium | reverse complement strand
AATCGGGGCAGGACTCGGTGCAAGCCGACGATAAAAACCGACCGCTTGCCGACCGTTTGCGCCCGGCAAAACTTGAAGAAATCGTTGGCCAGAACGCCTTGCTTGGCCCCACCGGCTCGTTAACCCGAATGCTCGGAACGGGGCGTCTGGGCTCTTTGATTTTCTGGGGGCCGCCGGGCACCGGCAAAACCACCGTGGCCCGTCTTCTTGCCGCCGAGACGAACTATCGGTTTGAACAGGTGTCGGCTGTGTTTTCCGGGGTCGCCGAGCTGAAAAAACTGTTTGAACGGGCCCGCCAGACCCGGGCAACCGGGGGCCGGACCTTATTGTTCGTTGACGAGATACACCGGTTCAACCGGGCCCAGCAGGACAGTTTTTTGCCCGTTATGGAAGATGGAACCGTGGTGCTGGTGGGCGCAACCACCGAAAACCCCAGTTTTGAACTCAACGCTGCGCTGCTCAGCCGGGCTCAGGTCCTGCGATTTGCACCCCTCGATGAGCCGGGGTTAAAAGCCCTGATCGTGCGGGCCGAAAAAGAGACAGGCCGCACCCTTGGCGTCGATGACGACGCCCGTCAGGCCCTGATCGGGATGGCCGACGGAGACGGACGGGCGTTGCTGGGGTTGGTTGAGGAGGTGTTCGCCGCCGGGGAGGTAGTTCTGGATCGACAGGCGCTGGTGGAACTGGTCCAGCGGCGGGCGCCCATTTATGACAAATCCCAGGACGGGCATTACAATCTCATTTCCGCGTTGCACAAATGTGTGCGCGGGTCCGACCCCGATGCATCTTTATATTATTTGGCGCGGATGCTGGTGGCGGGTGAGGACCCGATGTTTTTGGCCCGGCGGCTCATTCGCATGGCCATTGAGGACATCGGAATGGCCGATCCCCACGCGCTGGTCCAGGCCATGGCGGCCCGGGACGCCTATCACATGCTGGGCAGCCCGGAGGGCGAACTGGCGCTGGCCCAGGCCACGATCTATCTGGCCACGGCGCCAAAATCGAACGCGGTTTACGTGGCGATGAAATCCGCTACTAGGCTGGCCCGGGAAACCGGGTCGCCGACCCCGCCCCCCGCCATTTTGAACGCCCCGACCAAACTGATGAAGGCACACGGGTATGGTGAGGGTTATATTTATGACCATGATACGGTGGAGGGATACTCCGGTCAGGCCTATTTTCCGGATCAGATCGGCCGGAAAACGTTCTATGAGCCGGTAGAGCGGGGCTTTGAACGGGAGATAAAGAAGCGCCTGGAGTATTTCTCGCGGTTGCGCGCCGGGGCCAAACCGGGCAAGTAGCGGGGTCCGGGACGCCCAAAGAGTTTAGGAGTAAATCATGTTCGCGTTTGCGTTGGTGGGTGCCGGCGGCGCTATTGGCGCCATGGGCCGGTTCGGTCTGGGGTTGCTGGGTGCCCAGTGGGGCGGTTCGTTTCCCCTTGCCACCTTTGTTACCAATATTATCGGTTCGCTGCTCATGGGTGTCTTAATGGCCGTATCGATCCGGGAACTAAGCGCCATTGACCCCAGTGTCCGCCTGTTTTTAGGGATCGGCGTGCTCGGCGGCTTTACGACATTTTCCGCCTTTTCCCTTGAAACGGTTCAAATGATCCAGCGCGGAGCTGTCGGGCTGGCCATTACCTACGCGCTCGCTTCGGTGGTTATTTCTGTCTCGGCGCTGTTCGTGGGCTATTTGTTGATACGGGGAGTATCAGGGTGAGCGGGGTACAACAGCGTGCAGTGGCCCGGGATGAAGACGGCATGCGGCTGGACCGCTGGTTTTCTGCCAATTTCCCTCATTTGCCGTTTTCCCGGCTGCAAAAGCTGATCCGCACCGGTCAGGTTCGGGTGGACAAGGGCCGGGCAAAACCTTCGACCCGGCTGGCCAGCGGCCAGATTGTCCGGGTGCCCCCGATCCAGCCGGCAAATCCAAACGGGTCGGTCTTGCCGGAAAAGGTGGGCCGGGACGAGAAATTCCTCCGTTCGATTTTGCTTCATGAGGACCGCGAGGTTTTTGTGTTTAACAAACCCCACGGGCTGGCGGTTCAGGGTGGCTCGGGGACCAAACGGCACCTGGACGGTATGCTGGGGGCGCTGGCGGCGGGTGGGGATCGTCCACGCCTGGTGCACCGGCTCGACCGGGACACGTCGGGCTGTATTCTGGTGGCGCGGACGGCGGCGGCGGCCCGCCATTTCGGCAAAGTGTTCGGTTCGCGCTCGGCCCGCAAGATCTACTGGGCGATCACGGCGCGGGTGCCGCGCCCGCCCCAGGGCCGCATTTCATGTTTTCTGGCCAAGGGTCCAACCGCTGATGGCGAACAGATGCGGGTGGTCGAGAACGGCGCGCCGGGGGCGCAGCATTCGGTGACCCATTATTCGGTGATCGACGACGCCGGCGGCCAGTTTGGCTGGATCAGCCTGAAACCGGTCACCGGGCGCACCCACCAGTTGCGGGTTCACCTGGCCGAACTGGGCACCCCCATCCTGTCTGATCCGCGCTATTTCAACATCGAGAACTGGGAGGCGCCGGCCGGGCTGGCGCGGGGGCTTCACCTGCATGCACGGCGGCTTTCGGTACCGTTGCGAAGCGGCAAGGTGCTCGATGTCACCGCACCGCTGCCCGAACATATGGGCAAGACCTTTGAAGCGTTGGGGTTTGATGCGGGCCGGTTTGACGCCATCGATTTAGAACCGGAGGACGATGCGTGAGCGGGTTGCGGCTGGTGATTTTTGATCTCGACGGCACCCTGGTGGACAGCGCCGATGTGATCGTGCAGCTCATGGAAGAGACATTTTCGGGGCGGGGGTTAACGGTGCCCTCTGTCATCGACATCCGGCGCACGGTAGGCCTGTCCCTGGAGGTGGCCATGGTGCGCCTTGGCAGCGGGGATGCGGAGGAGGGGCGCATGCTCGCCGATGATTTTCGAATGTTTGCCGGTCGCCAGCACCAGCGCGGCGTGGCCGATCACCAGCTTTACCCGGGGGCAATTGCGGCCATTGAGCGGATCGGGGCGCCCCCGGACACGTTGCTGGGCATTGCCACGGGCAAAGAGTTGGCCGGGCTGAAACGGGTTCTGGAAAGCCACAATCTGGGGCCGCGGTTCGCCACCTTGCAAACCCCGGATACCAACCCCTCAAAACCCCATCCGGCCATGGTGCTGTCGGCCATGTCCGAAACCGGTGCGGACAAAAGCGCCACCGTCATGGTGGGGGACACCAGTTTTGACATGGAGGCGGCGGTGGCGGCGGGGGCACGTTGCATCGGGGTGAGTTGGGGGTATCACAGCCGTACCGCCTTGCAAAAAGCAGGGGCCGCCTCGGTGATCGATCGGTATGAGCAGCTTGATGAAGCGATTGAAACCGTGCTTGGAGCGGGCGGGTGAGCACGGCGGGGAATGAGCCCGGCGGGCCCCTTGATGACGGGATCGAGCGGGTGCGGGCCGCCGAACAGGCGGCGCTGGTCAAACGGTTTTACACCCATGTGGACATCACCGGGACCGGGAATGGCACGTTTGCGGTGCACCTGGACGGGCGGCCGGTCAAATCCCCGGGGCGGGTGGCGGTGTGCGTGCCCTCAGAGGCACTGGCGGAACGGATCGCCGGCGAGTGGCGGGCCCAGGAAAAATTTATCCGTCCCGCCAGCAT
>JAADFY010000172.1 GCA_013152625.1 Alphaproteobacteria bacterium | reverse complement strand
CGGCGGTGCTGTCTCTGGTGGGTGGAGGAGTGGCGCTGGGCCTGTTGCGCATGGGACGTACCCGCCAGAGCGCTGCCCTGACCTGGGGGGCAACAGTGCTGGGCTATGGCGGCCTGTTGGGGTCTGCGGTGGGGCTGCTGGTGGTGTTTAATCCGTGGTTGACCGGCGCCCCGTTTGGCCAGGGGCTCATCTGGAACGGGCTTTTTCTGGCCTATCTGGCCCCTGCGGTCATCTATTTCGCCCTGGGGTGGTTCAGCACCGGAAAACGGCCCCCGGTCTATTCCAACGGGGCACTGGCGCTGGGTGCCCTGTTGGCGGCGACCTGGATCAATCTGTCCATCCGGCACGGGTTTCACCCGGTACGCCTGACGCTGGGGCCAACCACCGACGCGGAACTCTATACCTATTCGGTGGTCTGGCTGATTATTGGTGTCGGGGCGATGGCGGCGGGGATTTATATGGCAAGCCGGGTGGTCCGCATTGCTTCGGTCGTCATTCTCGGGCTGGTGGCCGCCAAGGTGTTCCTGATAGATATGGCGGGCTCGGAGGGGATATTGCGTGCCGTATCCTTCATCGGTCTGGGGGCAACACTGGTGGGGATCGGTCTGGTATATCAGCGCGTACTCAGCTCCGGGGGTGCCCGCCCGGCGGCCAATAAGCCCGATCAGGCGCCCGAAAGCGGGTAGGGGGCATCAATCGGGCGCCAAACAGCATCTGTTCGCCAGCGTGGCGACGTGGTATCGCATTTTGAAATTTCATGCCGGTGCCCGGCGGCGCCCCAAAAACCGCCTGTCCGCTGGTTAGCGCCAGAGGTGATAAAACCGGGAACCAATTGACCAGAACCCCCATTGAAAGGGAAAAACCATGCGCGTCTATTATGATCGGGATGCCGATCTCAACATAATCAAACAAAAAAACGTTGCGATTGTCGGCTACGGATCACAGGGGCGCGCCCACGCGCTGAACCTCAAGGACAGCGGTGTCACCAATATTGCCATTGGCCTGCGTCCCGACTCCAAAACCGGGCAAAAAGTCGAGTCCGATGGCCTTCGCCACATGAGCGTGGCTGAAATCGCCGCCTGGGCCGATGTGATCATGATGGCGGCTCCCGACGAATTGCAGGCCGACATCTATTACAACGAGATCGCCCCCAACATTCGCGACGGTACCGCTCTGGCCTTTGCCCACGGCCTGAACATTCACTTCAACCTCATCGAACCCAAAGATACCCTCGACATCATCATGGTGGCGCCCAAGGGGCCGGGCCACACCGTGCGCGGCGAGTTTGAAGCAGGCGGCGGCGTGCCGTGCCTGATTGCCGTGCATCAGGACGCAACCGGCAATGCCCACGACATCGGTCTGGCCTATGCCTGTGGCGTCGGCGGTGGCCGCTCGGGCATTATCGAGACCGACTTCAAAGAGGAATGCGAGACCGATCTGTTCGGCGAGCAGGTGGTATTGTGCGGCGGGCTGGTTGAATTGATCCGGGCCGGGTTTGAAACCCTGGTCGAGGGCGGATATGCGCCCGAAATGGCCTATTTCGAGTGCCTGCACGAGGTCAAGCTGATCGTCGATCTGATCTATCAGGGGGGCATTGCGAACATGAACTATTCCATTTCCAACACCGCCGAATATGGCGAATATGTTTCTGGGCCGCGCATTATTACCGCTGAAACCAAAAAGGAAATGAAACGCATCCTCGCCGATATTCAGTCCGGGCGCTTTACCGCCGAATGGATCAAGGAATGCAAGGCCGGCCAACCCTCGTTCAAGGCCATCCGCCGCAACAATGACAGCCATCAGATAGAGGAAGTGGGCACCAAGTTGCGCGCCATGATGCCCTGGATCAAGGCCGGCGCCCTGGTGGATCGGACACGAAACTAGAGCGTTTCCAGGAGTGAGATCGACAACTGAACGATCCGGTGGATCGTTCAGCGTTCGAACGGGACCCGGTTATCCGGCCAGCGAGGTGCGAGCCAATATGCGAGCAGCCGCCGTCGAGTAAACGCGACCAAACAAAGATATGGGCCCCTGTTTTGATTCCATCAAAACAGGTATGCCCTAGCGAAATCGGGGGCGCCGATAGGATTGACTGGAATGCGGGAATCGGCGCGAATTCGAAAAAAGCCGGGGGAAGTCAATGCGGTACACCTATTTTATGCTTGATGTGTTCACCCGCACCCGGCTGACGGGCAATCCGCTGGCCGTCATCCTGGGTGCGGACCGGTTGACCGACGATCAGATGCAGCGCGTTGCGCGGGAATTCAACCTGTCTGAAACCGTTTTCCTGCGCGCCCCGATGAATGAACGGCACCTGACCTCCCTGCGCATATTTAGCCCGCGCAGTGAGGTGGCGTTTGCCGGCCATCCCACCATTGGTTGCGCCGTTCTGCTTGGGCTGCGCCACCGCACCAGCGCTGTGCGCATCGAGGAAAAGATCGGGGTCATTACCGCCCTGACCGAGCGGATCAACTCCCGGACGGGGCACGCAGCGTTTGGTCTGCCCCAATTGCCGTTTCGGGTGGATCGCAAAGTGCCCCCTGAACGGGCCATAGCCGATACCCTTGGGATATTCGAGGATGAACTGGGGTTTGAAAATGCCCGACCGGGGTATTATTCCGCCGGGCTGCCCTGTTTGATCGTGCCGGTAAAAAACCCCCGGGTGCTGGCCCGGGTAAAGATCGAGCGTCGCGGCTGGAGCGAGGTCTTTGGCGAAACCGAAAGTTCGGTATATGTGGTGGCGCCGGGCAACAAGAAAGACGGGTTTGATTTTGTCGCTCGGATGTTTGACCCCATGGAGGGCATAGATGAGGATCCCGCCACCGGCTCAGCGGCCGGGGCACTGGCCGGGTTGCTGGCCGAGGCCGGCGAATTTTCCGATGGCCCCCATGATTTGTCAATTCAGCAAGGCACAGCGATCGGCCGCCCCAGCACTATTGGATTGCAGATGCGCTTTGAAGGCGGCAAACTGTGTCATGCCGGGATCGGCGGCGATGCCGTAATTGTTGCCGAGGGCCTGCTCGATCTACCGGACTAATTCGATTTTCAACGTGGCAAGGAAAAACAGCCTATGAGCAGTTTCATCAATCTTTTGATCTGGGCACACCTTATCGGGCTGGCCATGGCGGTGGGTTCGGGCATGGCCCTTAGCCAGGTGGGGCCGCGAATTGCCAAAGGTGACGAAAAACAGCGCGAGGCACTTTGGGATGTCTATGGGGCGCTCATTCGCCTTGTCCATGGGGGGCTCGGCGTGTTGCTGATTACCGGCCCGCTGATCGTCTGGCTGCGCTATGAGGGCTTTTCCGGGCTGGACATGTGGTTTTCGATCAAAATGGCACTGGTGGTGATCCTGCTGATCTCGGTCCTTGTCGGCACCCGGGCGGGAAAAAAGCTCAGAGGCGGCGACATGTCGGCGAGAAACACCACCCAGCGCGCCGGTATGCTCAACGGCATTCTCGGAATTTTAATCGTTTTGACCGCGGCTTTTTCGTTTAACGCCTGAGTGCGGTCCCCGGTCTCCGGACCGCAAACAGGCCACCCGGAATGACCCCCGGCGCCAACCACGATACCCCGGTGACGGAACCCGCAAAGCGGTGCCGGCCAAAAAATCGTCTGTGATCCCATGAGTTCGTGGCGGCGGGGGATGGCACCGGCCTGCCGGGTTGCGCTTTTGGGGAAATTTGTTCATGTTTGTGAGCGACGATGGATTGGCAAAACGCAACAGCGTGTAAAATAATGCCCATGCAAGCGACACAAACGGACCTGTTTACCCCGCCGGCAGCCTTCGCTGCGCTGGCCGGAAAATTGTGCGTCCGCCCGGTGTTGCCGCTCAACCTCCTTCTGCTTATCAGCCCCTGAGCATCGGCGGCCCTTGTTATTACGGGCGGGCGTTCAGGGGATCAGGTATTTACCGAAAATAATTCGGCCCAGACGGGCTGCGCCACGAACCAAATTTCAGGACCGGTATCATGAGCACGAGCGAACAGAAAACCACCAACACCGAACAGGTATTTATTTTCGACACCACCTTGCGCGACGGCGAGCAATCCCCCGGCGCCACCATGACCCTGCAGGAAAAACTGACCATTGCCGAACTGCTCGATACCATGGGCGTTGACATCATAGAGGCGGGATTTCCAATTGCCTCGAATGGCGATTTCGAGGCGGTGGCAGCCGTTGCCGATCAAGCCAAAAATGCCGTGATCGCCGGGTTGGCCCGGGCCATTCCCGCCGATATCGAACGGGCGGGGGAGGCGGTTCGCAACGCCAGACGGGGCCGTATTCACACCTTTATTTCGACCTCGCCCATCCATTTGGCCCATCAGATGCGCAAGAGCGAAGACGAGGTGCTTGAAATCGTGACCCGAACGGTCACCCTCGCCCGCAACCTGATCGACGATGTGGAATGGTCGGCCATGGATGCCACCCGTACACCGCTGGCGTTTCTGTCGCGGTGCGTGGAAGCGGCCATTCGCGCCGGTGCCACCACCATCAATATTCCCGACACGGTGGGATATTCGGTGCCGGAGGAATATTTCAAGCTCATTGATGATCTGATCAAAACGGTCCCCGGGGCTGACGATGTGATTTTTTCCACCCATTGCCACAATGATCTGGGGCTGGCGGTCGCCAACTCGCTGGCCGGTGTCCGGGCCGGGGCACGGCAGGTGGAGTGCACGATTAACGGGCTGGGCGAACGGGCCGGCAACGCCGCGCTGGAAGAAATCGTCATGGCGATTAAAACCCGCACCGATGAGTTGCCGTATCACACCGATATTGAGGCGACCCATCTCGCCAAGGCGTCAAAAGTGGTGGCGGCAGCGGCCAATTTTCCGGTGCAGTACAACAAGGCGATCGTTGGCAAGAACGCCTTTGCCCACGAGAGCGGCATTCATCAGGACGGGATGCTGAAAAACGCCCAAACCTACGAAATCATGACCCCCGAAAGCGTCGGCATCAAATCCACCTCCCTGGTAATGGGTAAACACTCCGGCCGGCATGCGTTTCGCGAAAAACTCAAAAATCTGGGCTATGAGCTGGGCGATAATGCCTTTCAGGAGGCGTTCACCCGTTTCAAAGCCCTCGCGGATCGCAAAAAACATGTGTTTGACGAGGATCTGGTCGCCCTGGTGGACGACGAGATGGGCTCGGCCGCTGACAGGATCCGGCTGGTGGAAATGAACGTGATTTCGCGCACCGGCGGCACCAACCATTGCGAACTGGTGGTCAGCATAGATGACAAACCGGTTTCGGTGAGTGTGGAAGGCACCGGTTCGGTGGATGCCATATTCAACGCCATCAAAAAGGCGGTGGGCGCCGACCCGCACCTGGTGCACTACGGGGTTGACGCGGTGACCGGGGGCACCGATGCCCAGGCCAACGCCCATGTACGCCTTGAAATGGACGGGCGGATCGCTTCGGGCTCGGCCACGGAACCGGACACGCTTTTTGCGTCGGCCCGGGCGTACCTGAATGCTTACAACAGGTTGCTGGTAGAACGTGGCGCCTCGGCGCAGGGGGCCATGGCCGGGTAGGGGCGACCCGAGA
>JAADFY010000171.1 GCA_013152625.1 Alphaproteobacteria bacterium | reverse complement strand
CGCATCGGGCTTGAGCCGCGCTGGTATATCGGCGGCTACGCCCTCATCGTGGAGGGATTGGTCAAGGGCGTCGTTCACGATTTTATCACCCACACCTTTGACGGCAAAGGCGGTTTTCTGACCAAGACTTATGGCGCAAAGGAAATCGCCCGTGGCGCCGACGAGATGTCAGAAGCCCTGGCCAACCTGCTCAAGGCTGCTTTTCTGGACATCGATATTGCCGTGAGCACCTACTTCAACAAGACCGCCGAGGAAACCAACTGCCTTAACCAACAGATTTCCCAGGTAGTCGACAAGGCCAAACAGGGCGATTTTTCGGCCCGGGTGGACATGACCCCCACCAACCCGGAACTGGTCAATCTGGCCGGCTCCATCAATGACCTCATGGAATCGGTTGGGTGTGGCGTCCAGGAGACCGCCAAAGTCCTGGCGGCCCTGTCCAACACCGATCTGACCCAGCGCATGCGCGGCGAGTTTTCAGGCGCCTTTGCCCAGCTCCAGAACGACACCAACGCCGTGGCCGAGCGACTGACCGAAATCGTCGGCCAGCTTCAGTCCACCTCCCGTTCCCTTAAAACCGCAACCTCCGAAATTCTGGTCGGCGCCAATGATCTGTCCGAGCGCACCACCAAACAGGCCGCCACGATCGAGGAAACCTCCGCTGCCATCGAACAACTTGCCAACACGGTTCAGCAAAACTCCCGCCGGGCCGAGGACGCGGCCACCAACACCGGCAAGGTCACCCGCGACGCTGAAGCGGGCGGCGAAATCATGAACCAGACGACCGAGGCCATGACCCGCATCACCCAGTCCTCGTCGAAAATTTCCAACATCATCGGCATGATCGACGATATCGCCTTTCAGACCAATCTGTTGGCCCTGAATGCCTCCGTCGAGGCGGCCCGGGCCGGGGAAGCCGGCAAGGGCTTTGCCGTGGTCGCCATAGAGGTGCGCCGACTGGCCCAGTCTGCCGCCGAAGCCTCATCAGAGGTGAAAGCGCTCATTGAGCAAAGCGCCACGGAGGTCAAAACCGGTTCCGAACTGGTAGAATCCGCTGCCGCCAAGCTTGAGACCATGCTGGACTCGGTGCGCAAGAACGCCGGCCTGATGAAATCCATTGCCACCGAGAGCCGCGATCAGGCCACGGCCATTGAGGAAGTCAATGTGGCGGTCAAACTCATGGACGAGATGACCCAGCATAACGCAGCGCTGGTGGAACAGACCAATGCCGCCATTGAACAGACCGAGGCCCAGGCTTCCGAACTCGATGGCATTGTCGAGGTGTTCAACGTTAACGGCCAGAACGAAGCGCCTGCCGCAGCCCGCCCCGCGCCTGCCCGCCAAGCCCCTGCCGGTCGGCGCGCTGCCAAAAACTATCTTTCGAACGGCAATGCAGCCCTCGATAACGACTGGCAGGAATTTTAGGGTCCAGACCTATAAACGGGGGTGATATGGCGCTTCAATTGGCAAAAAGATGCACGAAGAAGGGTGAAAAGCGGGTCTATATCCCGGTTGAGCCCTTCGACACAGCAGATTGCAGCCAATTGAGCGACCAAGAGGTTATGGCCAATTTGCCTACCTAATGCGTACCAAGAGCTTGAAAACCTTTTGGTTTCCATCGCTCTTGCGCCTGTTATGTAAACAAATTGGCTCATACCATTTCATCTCCGTTTATAGGTCTGGACCCTAACACCAGACCCGTTCAGGTCGGGGTGTAATCATGATGTTTGGACTGCTAGTCTTTAACCAGCGATCCCGTTGATCGCACAGGATGCACACGCAGGGCGGTTCTGATTTGGAAAAAGGCACCAGAAAAACCTACAAGGCCCCGGCGCTGGAAAAAGGCCTCGACATCATCGAGCTTTTGGCCGGGCAGGACACCGGGCTCTCCCAGTCCGAAATCGCGCGGGCGCTGGAGCGATCCGTCGGCGAGATCTTTCGTATGCTCACGGTTCTTCAAGACCGCGGTTACGTGGCCCAGGACCCCCAGTCCGACCGCTATGTGCTGACCACATTTTTGTTCGAAATCGCCCATCGCATTCCCAAAATCCGACGCCTGACGGCCTTTGCCGGCCCGATCATGCGCACCCTGGTCAAGGTCATCAATCAGTCCGTGCACCTTGCAATTGTCGGCGACGGCTCCATTCTGGTTGTTGGTCAGGTGGATTCCCCCGGCAACAACACCATGGCGGTGCGTCTGGGGGCCCGCATCGATTTGTGGCAGGCCTCTTCGGGTCGGGTCATTCTCGCCCATTTGCCCCCCGACGAGATCGATGCTTTTTTTGCCGGGGTGCCGTTGCCCAAAGGTATGAGCGAACGCAAAATTCGAAGCGAACTCAAACGCATCCGTCAGGTGGGATACGAAGTGCGCGACAGTTTTGTCATTCGCGGCATTATCAATATTTCGGTTCCCGTCATTGATCACTCCGGCCGCGCCATCGCCGCACTGACCGTGCCCCACATCGAGCGCTATTTCGACAGGATCACCTTTGACGACTGCCGTACCGAGCTGATCAAAACCGCCGCCGCCCTGACAAAAAGCCTGGGCGGTACACCGCCGTCGACGGATGCAGCCGCAGACTAATTCATGAACTAATCGAGCACCAGCGGCGTTGCCGGCGCCTTCATGGCCTCAAAGCACGCCTCGGCCAGCGCCATGGTTTCATAGGCGTCCTCCACCGATGAAAAAAGGGCCGTATCTTCCCCGGCGTCAAACCGTTGCACGTTGCGCATGGTCCCCATGAACGCGTCGATAAACCACGCCCCCTCCAGCGCAATTTGTTGCCACTCGCCCCCGTTCGGGCAAAACCACAACTCATCGGCCTCGCCCTTTGGATAGTCGAAACAGACCCCCAGCTTGACCATCATCGCGCCCTTTGTCCCCTCGATCCGGAACCAGGCCGACTGGAATTTTCGCCCCCCCTGATGGTTGTGATTGATCGACATGATCGCCCGCAGCGGCGCATCATAGTCGAAGATGACCGAGGTCCGGGTCTGGGCGAATTCGGGCGCCCTCGGGTCCCTCAGGGAACGGGCGAACACCCCTTTCGGATTACCCGCCAGCGCCCGGATCGTATCGAGGTAATGGATGGAGTGAACGGCAATTTCCACCCGCTCCATGGGGATCAGAAAACCAAACAGGTGCCAGGGGGTAAAAATATTCAAATGCACTTCGATTTCGAGCAGTTCGCCAATCCGGCCCCCTTCGATCATCTGGCGGGCCACCATCATCATCGGCGAGAACCGCAACTGGAAATTAATTGCCGCCTTGAGGCTCTTTTTGCGGCAAATCCCGCGAATGGCCCTGGCCTGATCCTGATCGGCACCCATGGGTTTCTGGATCAGCACCGCCGCCCCGTCCGGCAAGGCGGGCAGAACGTCGGTAATCGCGTGGGGCGGCACCGCCACATCATAGATCACGCCGGTGCCGGCGGCAGCAACGGCCGCTTCAACATTGGGATAAATTTCCTGAATGGAGCAGTCTCTGGCCAGGTTTTTCGCGCGATCCGGGTCAATGTCGGTCACCCCAGCCACGGTGATCCCCGCCCGCCGGTAGGCCGGCAGGTGCGCATCGCGAACGATACCTCCCGCACCAATCAGCACCACCGGTTTTGGACGGGCGGGAGCCGGCCAGTTCTGGATCAGATCATCAGGCATCCGCATCCCCCGCCTCCCTTTTTTCGACGAGCAGAATGTGCTCGCAATACAGGACGGTGGAGCCGTCCTGTTTTTTCGTCTCGCAGATTTCCACGACCTTGCCATATCCGGGCCGCTTCGGGTCATCGGATATGTTGCCCACGGTGACGGTGGTAAAAATGGTGTCCCCGATGAACACCGGCTTGGGAAAGCGCAGCCGTTCATAGCCATAAGTAAAGGCGCGGGGGTTGATCTGGGTGGCCGTCAGCCCGATGCCGATGGCAAACGTCATGGTGCCATGGGCGATGCGCTGGCCGAACGGCTGGGTGGCGCAAAATTCGGCATCCATGTGATGGGGGAAAAAATCTCCGCTGTGACCGGCATGAAAAACAATGTCGGTCTCGGTGATGGTCCGGGCCAGGCTGGTTCGGCTTTCCCCCTCCAGATAATCCTCAAGATACTGTTCTTTTTCCAATTTTTCCCACCCGTTCCGGTTCGGTAAAATCAATCTATGTTTTACTTATACAAAACTGTTTGACATATGAAAACAACTATCTGATGATTGATGTGACCTGACAAGCAGGAACGGGGGGGAGCCAGCCATGCCGGAAATCGGGATACATGCACGCACATTGCCCGGCTTGCCCGACGATCACGCCGCCATTCCGGTCTGGAATTCCGAAGACTGGTACTATGAGGATTTCAAGACAGGCGAAAAACTCCGCTCCATCCGGCGCACCATCTCGGAGGGCGAATCCATGCTGTTCAATTCGCTGGTCATGGACCACCACCCGTATGTGTCCGACAATGAATTTGCTGTCGGGCAGGGCCTTTTCGGTCAACGGCTGGTGGCGGGGGCCTTTGTTTTTTCTCTGGGGCTGGGTCTGGTGGCCACCAATTGCCTGAACGCGTTTTCCTACGGATACGACCGGCTGCGGTTCATCAAACCG